>JAGTQD010000028.1 GCA_018396405.1 Candidatus Bathyarchaeota archaeon | reverse complement strand
CAACCCACCTTCTCATGGGGGCTGCTAGGAGGGTTCTTGGTGAACACGTTTGGCAGGCGGGCGCACAGAAAGATGTTCATCAATCAAGATTAGATATAACCCACCCGAAGAGACTCACGAGGGAAGAGATTAATCGTATTGAAGAGCTGGCGAATGAGGCGGTTATGAAAAATATGCCTGTAGAGGTTTTTTGGATGCCGAGGGAGGAGGCGGAGCGGGTCTATGGCTTTAGGCTCTATCAGGGCGGAGTGGTTCCCGGTAGAGAAATAAGAGTAGTCAAAGCGGGTGATTGGGAGGTTGAAGCTTGTGGAGGGACACATTGCAAATCCACGGGTGAGGTCGGCGCAATTAAGATATTGCGGACTGAGAGGGTTCAAGATGGTGTTGAGAGAATAGTTTTTAGCGCGGGGTTACCGGCGATAAAAAGGGTTCAAGAGATCGAGGCAAGGGTTCACCATATATCGGATATATTAGAAACTGACGTTGAAAAGGTTAATGTCGCTTTAGAGAAGGTTATTAGTGAGTGGAAGAATCTCCGCCGAGAAAGAGATCGATTGATAGAGAGAATCGCTAGAATGATGGCTGAAAAATATGTTTCTGAGGCGAAGGAGATAGGTGGCTTAAAGTTGATTTCCCAGATACTCGCTGACAAAGAAAATAGCATTGATCTGCTTATTGAGGTTGCAAATGAGATTGTTAAAATTGATCCAAGCACTATAGTGGTTCTCATCCGTGTTGATGGGGAGGCAAGATCTGTTGTAAAGGCTGGAGATAAAGCCATAAAAGCTGGCATAAGAGCCTCAGATATAGCGAAGAAGATAGGGGAGATCCTTGGGGGCGGCGGAAGTGGTAGAGCGGATTTTGCTCAGGCGGGCGGCCTTAATGTTAAGAATGCTCCTAAAGCTTTAGAGGAAGTTGAATCAATAATATATAAAATTACCGCTGGGCGTGAGGAACAGTGGCGCAGATAACTTGGAAAGCAATTGAGGAAAAATGGATTAGGAAGTGGGAGGAATCACATTTATTTGAGGCAGACCCAGACCCAAACCGCAAAAAATGTTTTGTAACTTTTCCATATCCATATATGAATGGCCCGCTGCACTTGGGTCACGGCTTCACCGCAACCAGAGTTGACGTATATGCTAGGTTTATGAGGATGAGGGGTTATAATACGCTCTTTCCATGGGCTTGGCACTGGACTGGCGAGCCAATCTTCGGTGCCTCTTTAAGAATAAAGAGTGGCGATAAGGATTTAATAAGAGCCCTTAAGGAGGTAGATGGAGTCCCAGACGAGGAGCTCGAAAAGTTTGTTGACCCCATTTATATGGCGAGCTACTATACGAGGGAGAGCAGGGAGATTGTTAAGAGAATCGGTTTCTCAGTAGACTGGCGTAGAGAATTCCATACAACAAGCCACGAGCCAACCTACAGCAAATTCATTGAATGGCAGTATTTAACCTTAAGGGATTTAGGATACGTTGTTAGGGGAACCCACCCAGTCGTCTGGTGTCCCTCATGCAAGAGCCCAACAGGGGATCATGACAGGCTTGTTGGTGAGGGAGTCTTTCCGGAAGAATATATCCTAATAAAATTCATTTTTGGCGACGCTTTTCTCCCAGCAGCCACATTTAGGCCCGAGACAATCTTTGGCGTAACAAACATATTTATAAATCCAGATGGAGATTACGTTGAGGCATTAGTGGACGGAGAGAAGTGGATTATAAGCAAGAGCGCAGCCACGAAACTTTCAGAACAGCTTAGGAGAGTTGAAGTTTTAAGGGAGTTTAAGGGCAGGGAGCTCATCGGAAAATACTTTAAGGAGCCGATAAATGGTAGAGAGCTCCCGATACTACCGGGATGGTTTGTTGATCCAGACTCTGCAACCGGAGTTGTCTATAGTGTTCCAGCACACGCACCCGCAGATTGGATTGCCTTAAAAGATCTTATGAATAAGCCGGATTTATTAAAGGAGTTTGGGATACCGCCAGAGATTGTAGAAAACATTAAACCTATTTCATTAATTAGTGTTGAGGGCTTCGGAGAGTATCCAGCTATAGAAGTTGTTGAACAGATGGGCGTAAAGAATCAGTTTGATCCAAAGCTGGAAGAAGCGACCTCAATAATATATCGAAAAGAGTTTCATACTGGTGTTTTAAAAGCAATATGCGGGGAGTATGCTGGCAAACTTGTTAAGGATGCTAAAATTAGGATAATAGAAGATTTTAAGAGGAAGAATATAGTCTCATCGATGTATGATCTCCCACAAAAGGTTGTATGCCGGTGTACAACAAGGTGCTTAGTAAAGATATTGTCAGATCAGTGGTTCCTAAAATATTCTGACCCTGACTGGAAGCGCCTAGCACATGAGGCAATAGACTCGGCAAAAATCTTTCCTGAGAGTGCCAGATCCTACTTCCATGACAAGATTGACTGGCTTAAAGACTGGGCCTGCGCGAGGAAGACTGGTTTGGGGACACCTCTGCCATGGGATCCAGAATGGATAATCGAGACCTTAAGCGACTCAACAATATACATGGCGTTCTACACAATAGCTAAGCATATTAGACAACATAATATTCGCGCCGAACAGCTGACCAGAGAAGTCTTTGACTATATATTTCTTGGGAAAGGCGATTTAGAGAAAGCTTCCAAGAGGTCTGGAATAGAAGCGAATATTCTTGAGGAGATGAGGAATGAGTTTCTATATTGGTATCCTGTTGACTTAAGAATTTCGGCTAAGGAGCTTGTTCCAAACCATTTATCCTTCTTTGTATTCCAGCATGTCGCACTATTTCCAAGAGAGCTATGGCCGAGGGCGATAGGCGTTAACGGGATGCTGATGATCGAGGGACAGAAAATGTCTAAGTCGAAAGGAAACTTCCTAACCCTTAAGGAGGCAATAAATCGGTATGGGGCAGATGTCACTAGAATGACACTTCTTCTTGGCGCTGAGGATATGGATGACCCGGACTGGAGGGATGAGAATGCGAGGAGTGTGGATGCTAGATTAAAATCGCTTTACACGTTAATAAGTCAGATAGCTGGTCTTTCAGGCGAGGAGGAAATAAAGAGCATTGACAAATGGTTGCTGTCAGCCATACAGAAAAGGGTTCGTGCAGTAACCGAGGCGCTGGAAAATCTGAAGACAAGGACCGCGGCTGAAATAGCCCTCTATGAAGTATGGAATGATATACGCTGGTATCTGAGACGAAGAATAAGCCCGAATCCAAAAGTGCTTAGAGAAGTTGCCAGTATATGGATTAGGCTTCTAGCGCCATTTATACCCTTCTTCTGCGAGGAGCTGTGGAGCATACTTGGAAATGAGGGTTTTGTCTCCGTGGCTAAGTGGCCAGAGTATGATGAGTCAAAAGTTGACATTAAATCCGAGGAAGCTGAGATTCTCATAAAGGGTCTGCTTGAGGATACACAAAACATTCTTAAAATAGCGTGTTTATCGCCGAAGAGAATTTACTATTATGTTGCATCTCCATGGAAATGGAAAATATACATGAGGCTGTTGGAGGAGTCACTTTCGAAGAGGATTGATATGAGAGGGGTGATGAGAATACTTATGTCGGATGCGGAATTAAAGAGTATGGCAAAGGTTTTAGCACCATTTGTAAACCGCATAATAGAGGAGATCAACATTCTTCCCCTGGAAAGAAAGCAGAATCTTCTGAAGGTTGGCGTAATAGATGAGTTTCATGAGATAAATGAAGCGAGAGACTTCTTTGAAAGGGAATTTAATGCTAGCGTGACAGTTTATAGGGAGGATGATCCAAATAAATATGACCCGAAAGGTAAGGCCCAGCAGGCCAGACCGCTAAAACCAGCAATATATATTGAATAGAAGATGCCAAGTGATGCAGGCCCTTCCTTCTATCTTTTCCTTATAACTAAGTATGCCGAATAGAGCCATGAGATTGCTGGTAAAAGGATTCCAAACGAATTTAATGAGAGATTTGAGAGCAAAATGTTTATGAAAAGTAGTGTAATTAGCGCGGAGGCAGCTAGTCTTAAGGCGAACTCTTTCTTTCTCCCGCCCTTATCTGCATAAGTATTCCTTTTTTTAATCCTTTCAGTCGGCACCCACTCCTCCTTTCTACCCATTAAGATGTTAGCGATTGGGAATAGGCAATTTAACATGTTATCATACCAGATGAGTATAAGCCCAAAAACAGCCCTAACATCAATCCCACCTCTTTCACCCAAAATCTCATGGCCCAAAATTTTTACGAATCCAGGGAAGAAAAGTAAGATAAAGGCGGATACAGCCAAAGCTACAATAAAAGACGGAATAGGTGCAATCATTATAGCGATCTGTGGGAAAAATACGAGCAGCAGAGAGGAAGATAAAAATCCGGCGGGTGAAAGCCAGAATTCATCAATTATGTTTCTTGGAACAATTGCATATGTGGTGATCGTTAATGCCAAACATATTAATCCCAATGGATACACTAGTGAGTAAGCCAGCTGCATGAGGGCCTCAATCTTTTTAAACAGACTTAAACTCCTGTGTCTAATGATAGATCGCCAATGCTTCATTAGGTTCTGCACAGAACCTTTAAAATGTCTTCTAAACCTAATTACGGCCGAGTAGTAGCTTGGTGGAACTTCCTCGAGACTTGATGCGTTCTCAAAATAGAGCGCATCCCAACCCTTAAGCTGAATTCTATACGCTATATCTAAGTCCTCGGCGATTGTATCGGTCGCCCATCCTCCAACATCATCTAAAGCTTCTCTTCTAAATATTCCGCCATGCCCCATAAAACCAATTATCATACCACATTTAGAAAGAGATGATTGGAGAAAATATACGAACCAGTCATTTACGATAGCAAGAGTTCTTGTGAGCCAAGACTTTTTCTTATTCAAATATTTTAATCTGCCCTGAATAAAACCTAATTTCCTGTTTGCTAGAAATAATGGTATCGTCTTTTTCAGAAAATCTGGTTTTAAAACAGAGTCTGCATCCAGCACTAAAATAAATTCTCCCCTAGAATTTTTTAGGGCTTCATTCAGCGCCCCAGCCTTATAGCCAGCCCTGCTCTCTCTATGTATAACCCTTATCTTTGGATAATATTGTTTCTCATACTCCATGAGAATGCTGAGAGTCTCATCAGTTGAATCATCTACGACTATTATTTCAAACTTGTCAGATGGATAATCAATTTTTAGGCAACTCTCAAGAAGTCTTGCAACCGTAGGCCCCTCGTTGTATGTAGCTACTTGGATTGTTACAAAAGGCCACTCTATACATCCATTCATCCCCTTTTGGATAAGGGATGGAGGATAAGAGCATATTTTCCTGAAACATGCAAGTATGCAATTGTTTAAACCAAAGATACCCATAAGAGAAACCACAAAAACTAATGCTGTAGAAGTTACTGATTGGATCGGTGTAAGGCTCAACATACCTCCTCTTCACTATAACTCAAAGTGGGCTGCTATATGTCATATAACTCTGTAAGAAAATTTATATTTATCACTTAACCTACACCTCTGTTATGTCTTGCTTATAAAAAGGGTTTTCGACCCCGTGGAATTCATTAACGCCATGGATTAAAAAGGCTGAGGATGCAGAGTTTTGGGCATGTTTAGACAAATAATACTCATAATTTTCAGGCTTTTCATCACTCCTTATACTCCAATAAGGTTCTTTGGCAGCCTTTGCCACAAAGAATCTCTTTTGCAGTCTTCCAAGATTTTCTCACAAAACTTGGATACGAGTTATGCTTCTCAACCCACCTCTTTAGAAACTCGATGGTCTTTGGATCAGCTGGATAGCCAGAGCCAAAGTCACCGTACTCCCGTCGAAGCCTCTCTATCTCCATATCTCGCTCAACTTTAGCTACGATAGACGCCGCTGATACAATGGGGTAAATCTTATCCGCCTTATGCTCAGATATAACCTCGATTTTTAATGGAAGTTCCTCAAGAATATATTGTCTGAACCTTTCGGGGAGCACGTCTGATGCATCGACATATGCTATGTCTGGCTTGAGTTCACCTATTATTCTGGCCATAACACGGGCCTCGAGCCTATTCAACTTATTAAGCTTTTTACCAGTCTCAACAACATTATCTATTTCCCACGGCTGAACCTTTATTACACTATAATTCTTTGCTATACTAGTTATTTGCATGGCAAGCTCTTTCCTCCTCTTTGGGGATAGTGTTTTCGAATCTCTTACCCCTAGCTGGATAAGTTTTTGTAGGCCGATTTCGTCAACTAAAACGCCAGCTATTACTAGTGGACCTATAACTGGGCCGCGGCCAGCGTCATCGACACCACATATAAGCATCCTGCTCACTTCTCTAATCCCGTAATCTTGATCAATAACTCTTCCGATATAATTTTGGGGAGAACGTTTCTATTTTCATATTTTACCTCAATTATTTTTACGTCTCCCCTCTGCCTTATCATTTCAGTAAATGGGGTTTTAGCCCTCCAATGGATTGTTCCTAGAACAATTTTCCCACTATTTAAAGCCCTTAAAACGGCATCTTTAAATGTCTCAGAATATAGCTCCATTGGGCCAACCTCATCGATAACCACGATGTCAGCCCTTTCGCAAGCATTTAATATGGCTTTTACACCAATTTTCTCAAGATCTTCTAAACAAACCCTGTATTTACCTATCTGTGGGCCGCATTCTCGGTTGATGTGCGCTAAAATACCCTCAAGATTATTCAGTAAATCTATTATTTTGAAGCCGACTCTTACACCTCTCTCTAAAATTTCCTGGCTGATCATTCCCCCAATCCTAACATTTTTCTCTCTCAGAGTGTTTAAGACTTTTAAGATAACGGTTGTCTTCCCTATTCTTGGCGGCCCGGTTAGAAATATGTGCCGTTTATCCGTATTGAATCTCTCCTAAAACTGCCTTAAAATATCTTCTTTCTCCATTATTGTGCCGCAGTAATGGCATCTGAGTTTCAAAGGCTCCTCATTCTCAACGTAAAAGATGGATCTCACAGGCTCATTTTCATTATTAGAGATGCATGCTGGATTATTGCATTTAAGTATTCCATGAATTATTTGTGGCAGCTTAACTCTCTGCTTCTCGATAACCCTATAATTTCTTATTATATTGATTGTGGCGTGTGGAGCTATAAGTGCTATCTTATCAACCTCCTCAGGCTTCAACTCTCTCCCCTCAATCTTCACGATATCTTTTACACCCAGCTTCTGGCTGGGAACGTTCATGGCGATAGTGATAACACCACCGCTCCGCCCATTAATCCCTAAGATTCTAATAACGTTTAAGGCATGACCCCTTGTAATGTGATCAATTACTGTTCCGTCCTTAATCTTTGACACTCTAAGAGTCTTCTTAGCCATACCACATCATTTACAAAATAAGTTTAATTGTCATAATAAGGTTATAGAAAACTTAATGAGACGATAAGATAATTCTGATGGTTGCTTGCCTACTCCCGGCAGATCATTCTCCCTTAATATCTCTATACTCATGCCAATCTTGCTTCAGTATTTAAATTCTTTAATCGTCCCGATTTTTGTAAAAGTTTTTATAGTGCTCGTGATGTTAATGTTGATATCAATAGTGATATCTATGTTCCATCATTTCCCTCCAGCCTTTAAGCATTGGATGAAACATATGGCCGCTGTGCCAAAAGGCTTCCTGCGCTATTTGGTGCTTGAGCTTTTAAATGAAAAACCGCTCTCAGGTTCAGAGATCATGAATGAAATAGAGAAGAGGACATTTGGTGTTTGGAGGCCTAGCCCAGGCTCCATCTACCCACTCCTTACATGGCTCCATGAAAGTGGTTATATATGTGAGGTTCCTACGCGGGAAGCGGGGATAAAACGGTATATCCTTACTGATAAGGGTAAACAGCTCTTGGAGGAGCAACGAAGAGTTAAGGAGCAGATTAGAAAGGGATGGAAGATTTTTGCTCCCCCTTTCCTCTACATCCTATGGCTACGTATTCCTTCAGAAGATGCTGAAAAGTTGAGGAGGGCTGTAAGCCATTTTATGATAGCCCTCTTTAAATTGTGTCTTGATTTAGAGACAAAGTTTTCTGAGGAGGCGCTTAATAGCGTGTTAAAGGTTTTAGACGAGGCTCTTCGGAAGATTGAAGAAATTGATAAAGGATTGGTGGGTGAGTAAGTATGGTGGATGAAGTAATTAGAGCTGATGGTTTAACAAAGGTCTTTAATAAGAGCTTGGTAGCCGTAGACCACATAAGTTTTAGCGTTAAAAGAGGCGAGATCTTCGGCTTTCTAGGCCCTAATGGTGCTGGGAAGACAACAACTATAAAAATGCTAACGACAGTCCTAAGACCAACTGAAGGTAGGGCTTTTGTCATGGGCTATGATATAGTTAAGCAAGCAAGTAGTGTCAGAAAGGTTATAGGGGTTGTCCCGCAAGAGTATACTGCGGATGAGGATTTAACTGGTTATGAGAATATAATGCTTTGCGCAGCCCTTTATGGTATCCCCCGAGATGTAGCGAGAAAGCGTGCCCTTGAGCTCTTTGATCTCGTTGAGCTGACACGCTTCAAGGATAAGAGGGTTGAAACTTATTCTGGCGGTATGCGTCGGAGACTTGAACTTGCATGTGGCCTAATCAATAGACCAAAGATTTTCTTTCTAGACGAGCCAACATTAGGCTTAGACGTTCAGACGAGGGTTGCCATATGGGATTATATTCGCAGACTCAAGGACGAGTATGATATAACAATCTTTATGACAACACATTATATGGAAGAAGCCGATGCTCTATGCGATCGCATAGCAATAATAGATTATGGAAAAATAGTTGCTCTCGACTCTCCAAGCAATCTAAAGAATACCTTGGGCGGGGATATAATAACTCTGGCTATTAAGGAGAACATTGATGTCACTGAGATAATCCGTTCAGTCGAGAATGTTAAGGACGTGAAATATGATGGCCGCGTTTACAGGATTAAGGCTGAGTCTGGCGAGATAACAGCACCCCTCATAATTGAAGCGTTGCGGAGGAAAGGTTATACTGTGACTAAACTCTTCCTTTCAAAGCCAACGCTTGATGAGGTCTACCTTGAGTATACTGGCAGGAGCATGCGTGATACTGAGGAATCTATGGAATCATTTATAAGGCATAGGATAACCATGAGGAGGGCTAGAGCGCGATGAGTACTCTTGAGGAATCTAGCCCAAGCTTGGTTAGGGGTCTATTGGCCTTAACCGCTAGAGAGCTAAAGAAGTGGCTTAAGGATCCAGTAATGTTAGTAATGTTCATCCTTCAACCACTAATATGGATGGGCTTCCTGGGGAAATCCATTAATATAAATGCCCTCTTCTCTCAGCATAATATAAGCGTACCAGACCTGATCCCCATTCCAGGAAGCTACCTTGTACCACCACTACAGGGAATCGTATATGTTAATGGTACGCTGCTCCAGCAATTTTTTTCAAATGTAGGTTCAGAGGTTATGCGGAGCACATTTGGGGTTGCAGATTACTTTAGTTACATGGCTATTGGAATGATCTCTATGATAATTGTTATGACTTCTACATTTAGCGGCGTCTCCATCGTCTGGGATAGGCGCCTAGGATTCTTGGATAAGGTTCTGAGCACGCCTGTGCCTCGCACCGCTATAATATTCTCTAAGATCTTAAATGCTATTCTCAGAGCTATGTTTCAATCAACAGTTATCCTTATGCTTGCATATATTCTTGGGTTACAATTAAGCCCTAGCTTTACACTAATCAATATTCTTGGGGTCTACGCCGCAATATCCCTAGTTAGCATAGGTTTATCATCAATTTTCTTGGCATTCTCGATAAGATCAACAAGAATGGAGAGACCTATGCAGTTTATAAGTCTCATAACGATGCCATTGATGTTTGCGAGCAATACTTTCTTCCCAATAAATTTGATGCCAGGGTGGTTGCAAATAGTGGTTAGAGCAAACCCGCTTACATATTTAACAGATGCCATCAGGCAGCTTACCATAATGCAACCAAATCCCTTAGCACTTGCGGTAGACTTCATCTATCTGACAGCCTTCGCAGCAATTCTGGCAACTGTTGGCATAATACTCTCATGGAAATACCTGACAGAATAAATAACAAGATTTATCCAGTCAATTCTAACATACCAAAAAAGTAATTAAGGTTAGAACGAAAATTAGGATCCGTTCACGTCAAACTATCACTTTAATAGAGCTGCCAGCAGAATCCCCATGGCTTTTATAAGAGTATGATCTGCAGAATCATCTGAAGGACAAGATGCTCCGGGTCAAATCCCAGCAGGCTAAGGGGAGATGTCTCAATAATTGAGAGCCTAGCAATGTCCTGGTCAAAACATGCTAGTGATAGCGCTGATAGTTACGTATACGCTCTTCGTTAGACAAAGAAACGAGATAAACTTCTCATTCCACTCTTCTTTTTCCTACTTAGTTTTTAAGATCTCTATCGCCTTATCTATGTATTGGTGTTTTCTCCTCTGATGTTCCTTCACAAAGTCCATTACAATCTTTGCTAAGCGAGATTTATCCTCGCCACATAGAATGTTTCCATGTTTACAGTCGTTATATAATTCTATAACTTCTTTATCATCCTCAAGGAAATGGAATAAATATAGATCGAAGATTGGGCAGATCTCTGGATTCCCACCGAGCTTGCGCTGCTCCTCGGCAGTTGGCCGCCCACCCGTAAAAGCATTAAAAATTTTCTTCTTTATTATCTCTGGATCCTCATCAAGTGTGAAGTAGCTCATTGGGTCACGCTTACTCATCTTGTAGCTGCCGTCTAAAGCCTTAATCAGCCGGTGATAAGTTGATGAGGGTGGAATAAACCTAAATTTGTTTTGGAACTTATCTGCGAGATCTCTCGTAAATCGTATGTGTGGGTCTTGATCTATGCCAACTGGAACAACTGTTGGCTTTGGTCCGCCGAAATCCTCGAGCTGGGGCATTAATATATCTCCAGCCTGTATAAGTGCAGATAAGTATAGACCCATATGTCTCTCGCCATAAATAGCCTTTATCGTTGCCAAAGTCACACCCCTACTAAAAATTATTGCTAGATCCTTCACTCTCTCCTCCTTTGACTGGCGATATATATAGCCCCTCCTAGGATCAAAACCCAGAGCTAATAGATCTGCAACGTTATTTATGGCTATTTTTTCGCTCTCTTCAAAGGGTATTCCATTATCTTCGTAAGCCTCTATATCAGCTATACAGTAAAAGGCTGTTGCGCCCTGCTGCTGAAAATATATTATTTCACGGGCGGTCATCAGTGTCCCAAGGTGGAACTCCCCTGTGGGCTTTATTCCACTCATAACCGCGTATTCTCTTCCACTCTTCATGGCTTCAATTACGCGTTCAAGATCTCTATGCCCAAATATAACGCCCCTACGCATAGCCATAAACGGATTAGGTATCTCTGAGAGGAGGGGCTTAAGCGGTCGGATTCCAAACTCCGTGAACAGCCTCTCGTAATCTTCTACGACTGTGGTCCCAAAAGGATCCAGAATAATTCTTTTATCCTCAGACAAGGGTTCTCCCTCGCACTATGAAGGAAATAAGGGAAATTTCTCCCCTGATACTTATATGGTACTTCACTTCAACCCTCGAAGCTAATGCCATTCCAAGGCATACACCCTTTCAGTTCAATAGTCCCCTTTAATCCTCAAGAAATGATCTTAGTATAAGAGGCAATATATATGGTTTTGGTGGAGGAATTGATGATTGGCTGTAAGTGTAGCCTTTGATGATCTTGAGATTTCGTTAATGTATATTTTGTATGTGGAGGACTGCAGAGGTTCAGATTCTTAATACTAAGTGCGCTTTAATCCCTTGTAATCCTCGTCAATAAGAGATATGAGAAGAGTGGAAGATTAAGAAGTTATTAGAGGGGGTGGTCTCTTGAAGATATATTTAGCGGAGTTGTCTGTAAGAAGTAAGGAGAGAATGCAGATTATAAATGTGACAAGCGAGGTGAGCGGTATAATTGAGCGCAGTGGAATAAAAGGAGGTTTCGTCAATTTATGGGTTCCACACACAACCGCCGCAATAACAGTCAACGAGCATGACCCAGACCTATGGACAGACATATTAGTGACCCTAGAGAAAGTCGCACCAATAAAAGGAGATTACCGGCACAATGCTAAATATAGGTGGATTCCAGGCGAACAGAATGCGCATGCGCATATACTAAATTCTCTAATCAAGCCCTCTATAACAATACCAATAGTGAATGGTAGGATGCTGCTCGGCACATGGCAATCAATATTATTCGTTGAGATGGATGGACCTCAAACACGCACTATTCAGGTGCAAGTAGTTGGCGAATAAGGTTGGGTCGCTTAAACATTAATTTTTCGACGAATACTAAATATTATAAGTTTGAGAATCATAAAATAGCATTGTGATCTAGCATGGATATAATAGAGATTATAAAGACTCGTAGAACCATCAGAAAGATTAAACCTGACCCTATTGAAAAGGATAAACTGCTAGCCGTTTTAGAGGCGGCTAGATGGGCTCCATCCTGGGCTAACACGCAGTGCTGGGAATTTATAATTGTCATGAGCGCCGAAACTAAAGAAAAATTGGCCGAAACATTAACTCCAGGAAATCCCGCCGTCGAAGCTGTTAAAGGAGCCCCAGTAGTTATTGTCGCCTGCGCTAAGCTTGGGCTCTCAGGCTTTCTACGTGGAAAGCAGGTAACCGATAAGGGAGACTGGTTCATGTTTGATGTGGCATTAGCCCTTCAAAACCTTGTCCTTACAGCTTGGAGTCTTGGATTGGGCACAGTTTATGTCGGCGCCTTTGATGCAAAGAAGGCTGGGGAACTTCTTGGAGTACCACCCGGAGTTAGTGTCGTAGCGTTGGTTCCACTGGGCTATCCAGTGGAGGTTCCGAGGGAACCGCCTAGGAGGAAAGAACTTAAAGAATTTGTCTATCTGGAGAGATACGGCAACAAAATGATCACTTAAGGGCGCTCGCCTCCACTAATTAACCTAACTTAGCTTATTTCTTCTTTTTTCTAGAACATTTATGAAGTGCTCTACCTCAGGATATGTTTTCTCATATATGTGTGCGCTATCTGAAAAATCTATATAGGGGCCAACCTCAACATTTAATCTTTCAGATATCCTCCTTTGGAGCTCCGTCATCACAAGCATATTCATATGCATTGCCCTGAAGATATCCCTGCTCCTCCAGGATGCATGTGTAATGAGCTTCCCGTCTCTTATAGTGCACCAGATTCTCTGCAGGCATGGTGGGGAGTCAGCCCACATATCCCTCTCTGGAACCCAGGTTATTGCCTGAGCCCTCCTAGAAAAACTTGTCTCAAGTAACTTATTTATAATATATTCTATCTGGTTTATACCCTTCGGCGGATAATTAAAGAGTCTCTCGTGGTATGTATAATGTATTTTTCCTTCCTGAACAGCCCAATCAAGAGTGCCCTCTAAGATTTCGCTAATATATTTCTCTAGTGAGCCTTTTATGGCTGTGAATACGTCGCCCCTATGAACCCGCGGCTCAGCAAACGGCTCCTCAACAACTACAAGCAAACCTAAAATCTCCTTACATTTTTCACCATATTCTGTTGGAACTTCAACTCCATTCTTCCAGCACTCTATTACACATTTCTCCCAAGCCTCAGACACGGTGCGTGCCCTAATTAAAACGCCATAGGATTCAGGCATCTTCCTCAGCCATTTAATTTGATAGAATTAATTAAGATATAAGTTTGCTTAATATATTATAATGATTGATATGCTTGTATACCCATTAAATGGCGAGCCATGCTTAAGGAACAGCTGTTCACGGTGCTGTCATGAGACAGGGATGCTATTGACGAAGCTCGACATTAACGTTCTAGTGAAACTAGGTTATAGATTAAAAGAGTTTGCAGTTAGATCTGGTCAGAATTGGAGACTGAGAAATCTCAATGGGGTATGCTTCTTTCTTAAGGAGAACAGATGCAAAATATATAAGTTTAGGCCCTTTGGATGCCGCCTATATCCGCTGGTATATGATCCAAATGAAGGCAAAATTAAGCTAGACGAGTTCTGCCCACATAGAATGGAGTTTAAAGTTCAAAAAGAAAACGTTAATTCTCTTCTTCTCATGCTCAAGTATCTTTGATCAACCGTGGAGATAACCTTATTTAAGGGATTTATCTAATATATACATTTGGTGATACACATGTCCTCTTTCGATGAATTTTGGGAAAGGTGGTTCGGGAGACGGAGACCCTTTTCGAGATTCTTTGAAGAAATAGATGAAATGTTCAGGGAAATGGAACGAATGTTTGAAAGAGAATTTGAGGATCTAGCAAAAAGAGTGCCAAGGGATTTAGTGCGTGAAAGGGTTCTGCCAGATGGAACGAAGGTGCATGAATGGGGCCCCTTTGTCTACGGATATAGTATAACAATTGGCCCAGATGGAAAACCAGAGATAAGAGAATTTGGTAATGTGAAGCCTAGTGTTGGCAGGTTTGGTAGGCCATCTATATCTATTAGAGAGGAGAGGGAGCCCCTCGTAGATATAATTAATACTGATGGTGAAATAAAGGTTATAGCAGAGCTGCCAGGCGTTGAGAAGGAGGACATAAAGTTACATGGTACCGAAACAAGTTTAACGATCAGTGTTGATACGCCGCAACGCAAATATTATAAGGAAGTTGAATTGCCCGAAAAAGTAGATCCAAAGCAGGCTAAATCAACATATAAGAACGGTGTACTTGAAGTAACATTACCAAAGAAGAAGGAAGCCCCGAAAGGGGAGCCAATAAGTATAGAGTAACGCCATAATCAAATAAAATTCCCAGTTTTTATAAAATATTGTTTTGGCCGATCAAATTGAAAATATTGCGGAAAAAGATATTAAAGAGGGTTCAAGAGAGCGTTCCATGGCTGGAGCATATTATCAGTGATGAAGAGATTGCCGGGGATATAAATCCACAGCCATCAGATCTAATTCTTAAGTTTAGGGAAAAAAGTCTCTGCTTATATTGTAGAGGGGGGAAATTACTATGTGGGAAGCCAAGGTGCCCGGCGCTTACTAGACTATTCTTCTTTATGAAGACTAAAAATCTCATCGAGTCTGAAAAA
>JAGTQD010000027.1 GCA_018396405.1 Candidatus Bathyarchaeota archaeon | reverse complement strand
TTTGAGTGGTGTGCTTTATGCTTGATCTCTGGGTATCAAATATATTTAATGGGTTTATACTGGGAATAATATATGCCACTATGGCCATGGGCATGAGCCTAATATTTGGCGTAATGGGCATAAAGAATTTGGCTCATGGGGATTTTACCGTCATAGGGATGTATACTTCTTTCTGGCTTTTTCTTTTATTCAATATCCCACCTTTGGTGTCTATCCCCATATCCTTTGCATTGTTTTTCGTTATTGGCATGATCATTACGAGGTTTATCTTTAAGTATATTATTGGCGAGATGCTTGGATCAATAATCTTAACGTTTGGTTTATCAATATTCATAGAAAACGTTATGCTGTTTGTATGGGGCGCTGATTATAGGATGATACCAGTATCATTCGGCGTATATAAAATCGGTTTAATCTCGATTGACGGTAAATATCTTATAGCGCTCGGATTAACTCTGACGCTGATAGTGCTAGTTCAACTTTTCTTGACAAGGACAAAAATTGGAACCGCTATAAGAGCTGTGAGTCAGGACCCAGATGCCGCTGAATCTCTGGGGATAAGCTCGGAAAGGATTAGATTAATAGGTGGTGGGATTGGATTAGCTCTGGCTGGCGCTGGAGGGGCAATTCTCTCCTTAATTTATTATATTTATCCGTATTTAGGCGTTTTATTAACGCTTTATAGTTTAATTATATGTGTCTTTGCGGGTCTGGGTAACGTCGCAGGAACCATCTTCACAGGAATAATAATAGGTATAGCGCAATCAATCTTCACAATCTACGTAACGTTTTCATTAGCTCCTATTGTTGGCTTTATAATCTTTATACTAGTTTTGTTATTTAGACCACAGGGTCTCTTTGGGATGAGGTGATGAGGTTGAAATACGGCGGAATAATTACCCCCAAAAATATACTATTATTTGCATCAATTATAGTCGCAACAATAGTACCATACTTTATTGCCTCTCAAACATATTTAATTCACATTTTAACCCTAGTACTGCTTTTTGCAGCTTTTTCGCAAACATGGAACCTACTTGCAGGATACGCCGGGCAACCATCGCTTGGGCATGCTGCTTTCTTCGGTACTGGTGCATATACAACGGGAATACTTACTTTTTACTTAGCTTTCTTTAAGGAAAATCCCTGGCCAGCCCTGTTTATTGGGGGGATCATAGGCGCCACTATTGGTCTGGCAATTGGCGCAATATGCTTTAGATTGAGAGGCCCATATTTTGCATTAGCAACGCTGGCAACGACTGAGGTGATTAGGCTTTTGGTCTTAAATTCGGAGTTTACCCGAGGTGGACTTGGCATTGTTGTACCCTCGCCCCCACCAGTATCATTTTTTTCCTTCACGATCGATTTTCATGAAAAGCTTCCATATTATTATATTTCACTGGCAATAGCAATTGTACTGTTCTCTTTGATATATATTATTTCTAAGTCTCGTTATGGGTTAATGTTTCAGGCCATAAGAGAAGATGAGGATGCGGCTATGGCTTTAGGCGTAAACGCTTACAGAATAAAGCTATTGGCGATGTTTATATGTAGTTTCGCTAGCGGTTTCATAGGAGCCCTTTACGCATTATATATAACATATATAGATCCTTCAATGGAGCCTGGCGGAGTCCTCTCCCTATTTACCTCAATAGATCCAGTCCTTATTACTATTATAGGCGGGGCTGGCACAATAATCGGTCCATTAATAGGCTCGTTCATAAGAATTGGTGTTGGAGAGTATTTGCGGATTACGTTAGGATTCAGAGCTGGCATGGATCTAATATTATTTGGAGCGATCTTCATGATAATATTCTTCTTTGCTAGAAAAGGAATATGGGGGTTTGTAAAAGAAAAAATAATAAAATAAACCTTTGGGCATATTAAATATGCGTGGAGACTCCAAAATGGCGTTGCTGAAGCTAAGGCTTGTCAAAACATTTTAGCGGCGTTATTGCTCTGGATAATGTCGATCTAAAGGTTGAGAAGGGGAGAACTTGTCGGTCTGATCAGCCCGAAGGGTGCTGGAAGGACAACTCTTTTGAAAATTATAAGTAAGGTAAAATAAAGCTCTTTGATCAAGATATAACTTTCTTAAAGCCGTATAAAAGAGCGAGTTTTGGAGTCAGACATGTAATGGAAAGTAGGAGACTCTTCCCGCATCTAACTGTTGAGGAGAATCTTAAAAATGGGAGCTTACTTAAAGGAGGCCTGGGAGAAAAGTGAAGAAACTCTCGAAAGAGTGTTTGAGCTTTTCCGAGATTAAAGGAAAGGAGAAAGTGGCGTGCGGGAACATTAAACTGTGGAGAACAGCAGATGCTTGCTATTGGAAGAGCATTGATGCTTAGACTCAAGCTGCTTCTACTAGATGAACAATCACTTAGAATAGCGCCTAAATTATCTTAAAAGAAGATAAACGAGTACGAGGGGCAGCCACCTGCTTGTTGAGCAAAATATCCATTTATCACTTAAAATTTCTGAGGGATCTTATGTGCTTGAAAACGGAAGAATAGTTCTAGCGGAAAGTTCGAAAGAACTTTTGAGTAATCCATAAGTGAAAAAAGCCTATTTTAGGTAAATAACATTCTTCTTGTATACTATTCTTCCATGCATTTTTTAGTCTCATTAAAGGGAGCTATTTCTTTCCGTATCTCTCCCTTTTTTAAAAAGGCTTATTAGATTAAAAGATGCGAATAGTATTATTAGGCTGGAAGTAATGCTCTTGGTGAATAAATCGTATGAGTGAAGAAAAACGTTATACTAATTGTACGAAGGGCGGTCCGGTATTTGTATACGTGAAAGATGGAAGAATAGTTCGCGTGGAACCACTGGAATTGAGCCCCGACGATGCTGAGTCTTGGGCCATTGAGGCGAGAGGAAAAATATTTTCGCCGCCAAGAAAGGCACTTATTTCTTCTTGGTCATTGTCTGTGAGGGCTAAGGTTTACGCTCCAAACAGAATACTCCACCCCCTCAAGAGGGTGGATTTTGATCCAAATGGACAAAGGAACCCAGAAAATAGGGGGAAGTCAGGATACGAGCCTATTAGCTGGAATGAAGCGCTGGATATTTTGTGCTCTGAGATTGAACGTATAGTTAGAAAAGATGGACCTGCGGCGATATTAACCACGGCCTCCTCACATCACAGTTGGGGTAATGTAGGCTATAGGACAAGCGCATATCATAGGTTTATGGCAATTTTAGGCGCAACTTACGCTGACCATAATCCGGACAGCTGGGAGGGATGGTTCTGGGGTGCTATGCACCACTGGGGTTTCTCTTGGAGGCTTGGTATACCGGAGCAATATGATCTCTTAGAAGACGCCTTAAAATACTGTGAAATGATAGTCTTCTGGTCCTGTGACCCACATGCGACCCTAGGCACCTATGGCGGGCATGAGTCGGTTCCCTGGAGGTTCTGGCTTAAAGAATTGGGTGTAAAAATGGTCTTCATAGACCCATTCTTCAACTGGACAGCAATGAACTTCGCGGATAAATGGATTGCCCCTAGACCTGGAACTGATACGGCCTTAGCTCTAGCTATAGCCTATACCTGGATTAAGGAGGGCACATATGACAAAGAGTACATTGAGAAGCGCACACTAGGCTTCGATAAATGGAGAGCTTATGTTCTTGGCGAGGAGGACGGTGTCCCGAAGACCCCTGAGTGGGCTGAGAAGATATGCGACGTCCCTGCTCGGGAGATAAGGGCCTTGGCCAGAGAGTGGGCTAAGAGGAGAACCATGCTCGCATGTGGGCGCGGTGGAATGGGGGGAGCATGCAGGGCAGCTTATGGCCATGAGTGGGCTAGAATAATGGTTCTATTAGCCGCTATGCAGGGGCTAGGTAAGCCGGGCCGAAACATATGGGGGACAACCGCGGGAGTGCCATATAATGGGAAATTTTATTTCCCAGGATACGCGGAGGGTGGGATCTCTGGCGATGCAACCAATACCGCGGCCGCGACACTTCTTTCCCGCGGGGTTACTAGGATACCTGTCAGATGGACTGTGAATGAACCGCAGGGACAGCATGTCCTGAGACTCCTTATTCCAGAGGCAATTCTAAATCCACCGGTAAGATGGAGGGGAAAGGGGTTTGCCGGGGCATTTCCTGAAGCCCAATTTAGAGAATATAAATATCCTGAAGACGGCTTCCCATTGGCAAGGATGTTTTGGAGATATGGCACCTCTTACATTTCTACTATGACTGAAACGAATAGATGGGTTAAGATGTATAGGAGCCCGAAGCTCGAGTTCGTTGTCTCTCAGGCTATTTGGTTTGAGGGCGAAGCGAAGTTTGCTGATCTGATACTTCCGGCCTGCACAAATTTTGAGAGATGGGATATTGGCGAATGGGCATCTTCCGGCGGATATACTCCACATCTATCATATTCAACTAATCACCGCATAATTGTTCTTCAAATGAAGTGTATAGAGCCCCTGGGCGAGTCAAAGTCAGACTATGAAATATTTTCCATGGTTGCAAAGAGGCTTGGCTTCTACGAAAAATATACAGAGAATGGTATGAGCGAATTGGATTGGGTTAAGAGGATTTTTGAGGTTTCAGATCTACCGAAGTATATCTCTTGGGAGGAGTTCTTTAAGAAGGGATACTTTGTCGTGCCCATTCCAAAGCCATATAAGTCGACGCCAGCCCTGAGGTGGTTTGCTGAGGGCAGAAAAAGAGATACCCCTGATCCGGGGCTTCCTGGAGGGAGACTCATGGGCATTCCAGATGGATATGGTTTGGGGACACCTTCTGGTCTATTAGAGTTTGAAGCGAGTACATTGAAAAGATTTGATCCAAATGATCCAGAAAGACCAACCATACCAAAATATATTCCCTCCTGGGAGGGATGTGAGAGCCCGCTCGCACAGAAATATCAACTTCAGCTGATATCCCCGCACCCACGCTTCTCATTCTTCACGCAATATGATGGAAAAGATAGCTGGATTAACGATATTCCAGATCATAGACGGAAGGGTAAGGATGGTTATGACTACTGGATAATTAGAATAAACCCCGTGGATGCTGCGAAGAGGGGCATTAAAGATGGCGACTTAGTTAAGGTCTTCAATGATAGGGGTGCCGTAATATGTATCGCTGAAGTCACCGAGAGGGTCAGGCCTGGCGTTGTGCACTCCTATGAGGGGAGTGCGGTTTACGATCCTGTAGACGAACCCGGAGGATCTCCTGATCGGGGCGGGTGTATAAATCTCCTAACACCCTCACGCCTAATGTCAAAAAATGCGAGCGGTATGGCGCCAAACTCATGCTTAGTGGAGATTGTAAGGTGGGAGGGGGTGTGAAGGATGACGAAGTGGGCTATGATCATAGATATAGATAAATGCATAGCCTGCTACGCCTGCTTTAACGCTTGCAAAGACGAGTTTTGGGATAATATTTATCCGCCATATTCAGCGTCCATAAAGAAAAGGGGGCAAACATTTATAAGATTGCTGAAAAGGGAGAGGGGAAAATTTCCATATGTGAAAGTATCTTATATGCCGATTCTTTGCATGCA
Organism: Candidatus Bathyarchaeota archaeon; assembly: GCA_018396405.1. Lineage (GTDB taxonomy): Archaea > Thermoproteota > Bathyarchaeia > Bathyarchaeales > DTEX01 > DTEX01. The sequence continues at coordinate 9,800 of JAGTQD010000027.1, read as the reverse complement.
ATGCGAGGACCCAAAATGTATGAAGGTCGCGAAAAACGGCGCTGTGTATAAGAGGGATGATGGCATAGTGATAATAGATCCAGTAAAGGCTGTTGGACAGAAGGAAATAGTAAACGCTTGCCCCTATGGCGCAGTCTCCTGGAATGATGAAAAGAAACTTCCGCAAAAGTGCACCCTCTGCGTTCATCGAATTGAGGCTGGAAAGAACCCCAGGTGTGTAGATGTATGCCCAAGCGGGGCGCTAATATTTGGCGACTTAGATGATGAAAAAAGCGAGGTAAGCAAAAAGTTGAGGGATGGATTAGCAGAGCCATTTCATCCAGAATATGGAACGAAACCAAAGGTCTTCTATATTAACCTCCATAAAATGACCAAGTATTTCATTGCCGGAAGCGTGGCCTTTGAAGACACTGATGATTGCGCTGAGGGGGTGGAAGTGCGCCTCACAAACCTAAAAACTAATGAATTTAAAGTAGCGTTCACAGACTTTTTTGGGAGCTTTGAATTTGACGGATTAGAACCACACACAGAATATCTAGTGGAACTAAAGTATCCCGGTTATCAAACAAAGGAAATAAAGGTAAAACTTGAGGAAAAGGACGTTTACCTTGGGTATATCTTCCTAAAAAGAGACTACTAATATATAAAAGCCATCCATTTTTTTATTTAAATAGATTTTATCTTGAATGGAGAAGCCAGAGCAGCTATTTTTCTTCCACGCTTTGTACTAATTTCTTTGATAAGAACGTCACGTGAGGTCAGCTTCTCCAATGCTTCATTCCACGCACCAGACTTTATCTCTGAGTGTAGAACCCTTGTTCTCTTCATGGCTATCGCCTTCGCAGGACAGATTTCTACACAGGCACCGCAGAAAATACAGAACTCTTTGATGACAGATGGTTTTTCATCCTCCCTTATGATGATACATTTGCTTGGGCAAATGTCGACGCACGCTTGGCATCTCTCTGGACATAAGCTCGTGTCTATCTCAATTAAACCACTTATGGGCTTCAATACTATAATGGCCTTCATAGGGCAAGCTTCTTGGCACTTCTTACAGTATATGCATAGTCGCCTATCGATGCGCACCTCAGATATTTTTAATTTTCCTGGGGTCTCACTCTCGCTTAAGATTATTTTTATTGCCTTTGTTGGACATGTCTCCTCGCATGCCAGCTTACACGTAATGTCGCATAGTCCTACATTTACATTTATATCCCTCAAAAGACTTGGAAAAGCATTGCTTTCAATGACAGGAATTTTCTCCACACCATTGACTTCGATAAGGATTGCATTTAGTGGGCATAAGACAACGCACTCACCACAGAACGTGCACTTACCTGCATCTATATCCATCCGATTTTTCCTCACTAATCTACCATCCGCCACGAGAGGTGGAGAGGCCTCTGAAACAGCTTTTTCTGGACAAATTTTCTCGCATACTTTACATCCAATGCATAGATCATAATTTAATCTTAATGTTTGGCGTGCGGATAGCGCGAACCTTCTTAAAATAAGCTCACTCCGTGTTTTACTCTTATACGCCGTTCTATAGACCATTCAAATCGCTCCTCTTAAGATTAAATTATCTTGCAGAGGGAAACAAAAATATTTTTATTTTTTTATATTCAATTAATGTTTTTAAGTTAACCTCTGAGGAAGATTCCCTTGATAGGCGTTTATGTTTGTCATTGCGGGCGTAACATCAAAGGAACAGTTGACATTGAGAAGGTTAAAGATGCAACCTCGCGTCTACGGGATGTTAAGATAGTTGAATCCTACGACTATTTATGTAGCACACCGGGGCAAAACCTGATTAAAAAGGGAATTAAGGAAGAAGGAATAAAAAGGGTTGTTGTGGCAGCATGTTCACCTCAGCTACATCTTGAAACGTTTAAGAGAACCCTTGCAGATGCCGAATTAAATCCATATTTGCTGGAGATGGTTAACATAAGAGAACAATGCAGTTGGGTTCATACAGATATTGAGAAAGCCACTGCTAAGGCTATAGATCTCATAAGGGGAGGAGTTTATCGGGCAAGGTATCTTGAGGAGTTACAGCCAATTAAGGTGAAGGTTAAGAGAGATGTGCTGGTTATCGGTGGGGGGATCGCTGGAATTCAAGCTTCGCTTGAGCTGGCAGCAAAAGGATATAGAGTCTATCTGGTCGAGCGCCAACCAAGCATTGGTGGCCATATGGCCCAGCTCAGTGAAACTTTTCCAACACTTGACTGTTCATATTGTATATTGGCGCCTAGAATGGTTCAGGTTTCACAGAACCCAAATATAAAAGTTATAACTATGGCTGAACCTGTCGGAATAAGTGGCATACCAGGAAACTATATCGTGACCCTGGAAGTTAAGCCACGATACGTAGATGAGAGTAAGTGTACTGGTTGTGATGAATGCGCAAAGGTTTGCCCGGTGACCATCTGGAATGAGTTTGATGAAAATCTAGAGTTAAGGAAAGCCATATATATACCATATCCGCAGGCTGTTCCACGAATATACGCGATTGACGTCGACCGATGTATAAAGTGTTATAAATGTGTGGAAGTTTGCGGCCCAAGGGCGATAGATTTCTCTAGACAGCCAAGTAAAATTGAACTTAATGTAGGAGCTATAGTAGTTGCTACAGGATGGGACTTAATTGACCCAAGGATACTTGGAGAATATGCCTATGGAAGACACCCCGATGTTGTAACAAATTTGGAGTTTGAGCGCATTATGCGTTTGGGCTTCATGAGACCATCCGATGGAAAAACTCCGAGGAAAGTAGCCTTCATCCTGTGCGCTGGAAGTAGGGCTCTCAGGGAGGGCTCAAAAGAATACTGCTGCAAAATTGGATGCATGGTTGCGATTAAGCAATCTATTATTCTCATGAAGGCTGTGCCAAATGCAGATCCATGGATTTTCTATCAGGACCTAAGAACCGCTGGGAGAGGTTATGAGGAATTCCTCAGTAGAGCGAAGGATCAGGGTGTAAAGTTTATTAGAGGATTACCAACAAAGGTCGTCCCAACAGAGGATGGTTTAATAGTCAAAGCCGTAGATACCATATCTGGCGTTCAGATCGAAGAAAAATTTGATATGGTCGTTCTATCCGCGGCGATAGTTCCGAGCGCTGGGACGAGCGAGCTAGCAAAGATGCTGGGAATAAGCACTAGCACAGACGGCTTTCTGCTGGAGAAACATTATAAGCTTGACCCAGTAGACAGCACTCGAAGGGGAATATTTGCCTGTGGATGCGCACTTGGGCCGAAAGATATACGTGAGTCAGTTGAGCAGGCAACTGCAGTAGCGTCTAGGGTTGCATCCTTCCTTGGGGCTGGTGAAGTTGAATACCCACCGGACATTGCCAGAATAGATGCCGCTAAATGTAATCTCTGTGGTGAATGTCTAAATATATGTCCAACCAATGCACTAAACAAGACTGAGGGGGGAATTAGCGTTGTTCCAGTTGCCTGCATAGGTTGCGGTGCATGCGTAAATGTCTGTCCCAAGGGAGCAATTGACATCGCGCATTCAACTGAAGACCAATTAATTTGGCAGATTAGAGGGGTCTGCGAGGGAGAGACTGCGGAGCCGAAAATAATAGTTTTTGTTGAGAAAAACACTGCCTATGCCTCGCTTGATCTTGCTGGTGTAAGAAGGTTTACATATACCCCAAATGTTTGGCCGATTTCTGTGCCCAGCTGCATACGTATTGGGATAAAGCATATACTGAATGCGTTTGCCTACGGTGCAGATGGAATTGCCTTTTTAGAGGGGGAGGACAGCCCATTTGCAGGCGAGAAGCTCCGGCGTTACGTTGTTAGCCTTAAAAATGAACTAAGACGTTATGGTATAAACCCGCTTAGGTTGGAGTCAATGGTTACGACTGTTCCGCAATATGATAAGACAGTCAGTTTTCTGGAAACATTAGTGAATAGGATCTCACGCTTAGGCAAAATGACCCGTGAAGAAAGGGAAAAAATAAGGAGTTTACTGAGGAGACTTTAGAAATGAGCGGGAGCTTTTGCTGCCGTAAATCCTCTGTTATAGAGTTTTACGAGAAGAGGCTTGAAGACTCTATAAAAAGCTTTATTCCATTGAGTTATCATCCTGGGGGGAGCGAGACAACCAGAAGATTAATTGAGAAGGCAAATATAGGAGGGAACTCAATAGTCCTTGACGTGGCTTCAGGCGTTGGCGAAACCGCAATTTACATAGCAACAAACTTTGGATCGAGCGTCATTGGAATAGACCTATCGCGTAAAATGGTTGATTACGCAAACGTTTTCGCTAAGACGGTTGGCTTAGACCAAAAAATCAGTTTTATTATCGCTGACGCTGAAAGGATACCTTTAAGGGATAATTTTTTTGATGCAGCGATAAGCGAATGCACATTATGCCTCGTTCCAGATATGCTAAGAGTTTTATGTGAGATGAGGAGGGTCATAAAGCCCGGAGCAAAAGTCGTCATATCAGATATAGTTTTAGTGGAGAAACTGCCGATAGATCTAGCTAATACTGTTCTTTATAGCGGCTGCATCACAGGTGCAAAAACACTAAATGATTACATTCTTTCTTTCGAGAAAGCTGGTCTAAAAAATATTGAAGTGGAGGATGTTACAAAGATCGTTATAGATCAGATACACCAGTTCTTAATGGAGGAAATAAACTACAATGAGACTAACAGTTATTCGCCCTCCCTCAATTATTTAGAACAAAGTGTAAGGGATTTACAAAGAATTTCTATAAATTTGTGGTTGGCTGGGAAAATAAAATATTATGTGGTTAGCGGCGTCAAATAATCTTGTTTATCAGGGTAAAATGTACATAAAGGCTCTTTTCCCCTTTATTTGGGAGGCGATCCTTTTAACTTTCCTCTCTTTAATTATCTTTTCGAGATAACTAATTGTTCCAGCCACTATGGCGCCTGTTGGGCAAGCTTCCTCGCAAGCCCTTGGCATCCAATCTGGTCTATCATTACAGAAGGTGCACTTTTGCATCTTTAGATCTGACCCATATTTTGGTGCGCCGAAAGGACAAGCCCAGCTACATAATCTACAGCCAAGACACTTCTCGCTGTCAACTAATACTACTCCGTCCTCCCGCTTATATATCGCCTTAGCCGGGCATGCAGCCATGCAATATGCTTCTTCGCAGTGCATGCATGCTATTGACACATTTGTTCTCTCGACAAAAGGGTATGTCCCACTTTCAATCTCTATAATCGTTCTGTAGGATGGCACATTTATGCCATTCCAGACGCGGCAAGCTATCTCGCATGCATGGCATTTTATGCACCGGTCTAAATCCACAAAAAAGCCTTTTCGCGTCGAGCTCATGCCTTCCTCACCCTAACTTTACATTCATTATAGGCTATGGTTCCCGAAACTGGATCAATATGTGTATCTATGAGCCTATTAATATGCGCTCCTCTCCCCTTAGCTACTTTCCCCATACCCCAGTGTCCAAAGCCGAAGCCGTGCACAAGAGCGACAACGCCTGGAACTATGCCCTCGGTCACCTTAGCTTTAACAGTAATGCTATCTAATGGTGATTCTATAATTATATAGTCGCCAGTCTTAATACCATATTTTTCAGCGTCCTTTGAGTTTATTTCCGCCCAGTTTTCACCCTCAATGTCAGCCAACATTGGTATATTCTGCGTAACAAGGTTTGATTGGAAGGGCATCCTTGCACTTATTAATCTAAATGGATATTTCTCGTCCGGCATCACTGCTGGAGGCTTATATTCTGGAAGTGGATTATAACCAGCAACCTCAACAAGAACAGAATATATTTCAATTTTCCCGGTGGGAGTCTTTAATCCACTTTCATATTTTTTATATTGTGGTTCTCCTATCCAAAAGCCTTTCTGCTTGAGGTCCTCTAATGTAAATGGTAATCCCTCAATCATATTTCTCATCCAGTCCTCCTCAGATTTCCAGTTAAAATACTCCCCGTAACCCATCTTCTCGGCTATGCCCCTCACTATCTCATAGATCGGCTTTGCCTCCCCGGGCGGAGGAATAGCAGGCTCAGAATATAAGACCATTGGGGCATGATTAAATCCCTGTAAAATATCATACCTCTCAAAATAACATGCGTCTGGCAGAACTATATCGCAATACATTGCTGTCTCGCTGAGATAAATATCTATGGCAACTATAAAATCAAGTGCTTTAAAGGCTTCAATCCAAAGCTTTGTATTTGCATCACTCATTATTGGGTTAACTTGAGAGAGAATTAGGGCCCTAACTGGATAAGGTTTCCCCTCAAGTATAACTTTCGGTAATAGGGCTGTTGGGAAGTCCGGAGCAAGTACGAAGCCAAGGGTCTCACGCAGGGATGGCTTATTTATTTTAGCAATTTTATCTTCAGGAACTCGGAAAGGCGGCTTGAGTGGGGGCTCAAGCCCGCCTGGAGAACCTACCAAGAGAAAAGATCCAGGTTTATCGACGTTTCCGGTTAATACATTCAATAATAGTACAGCCCTCATAGCATCGAAGGCGTTTGTATAGCAGGCAAAGCCATGATAGGCGCTTGAGACAGCTGGCTTAGTAGTCGCGAATTCTCTAGCGATTCTCCTTATGGTTGAGGCAGATACGCCAGTTATGCCCTCGGCCCATTCGGGCGTATATCCCTTCTCCTCAAGATGTCTTCTAAATTCGTCAAAACCATAGCAATACTTCTCGATGAAATCTCGGTCGTATAATTCCTCATCAATTATGGTTTTAGCCATAGCTAAAGCCATTGCCCCATCTGTGCCTGGCTTTATTGGGATCCATTCATCAGCCTTCTCGGCGGTCTTAGATAATCTAGGATTAACAACGACGAGCTTCGCGCCCTTATCTTTGGCCTCCATTAAACCCTGTAGAAAGCCTACGATTCTAGGCGCCTCAAATGGCTCTTTCCCCCATATTAAGATGTACTTTGAGTTTGCATAGTCTTCTATCCCCCAAAAACTTCCGAAGATAGATATGCAGGCCGTGGTGAAAGTTCCATCGCATGCAGCTGTATGATCATAAATGTTCGGTGTACCGTAGAGGAGATATAGAAAATTTTTATAGTGCCATGTGCACCCCTGAACGTGATCCAAAGAGACAACAGCTTCAGGCCCATACTTCTCTTTTATCTCTTTAAGCTTCTCAGCTATGATTGTAAAGGCTTCATCCCAGGATATCCTCTTAAATTTTCCTTCCCCTCTCTCCCCAATCCTCATTAATGGATACTTTAATCTATCAGGATCATACGCAAACCATATACTCGCAAACCCTTTCACGCACCTCTTGCCCTTTGTATTTGGATTTTCTGGGTTGCCACGTGTATAAATTAGCTTTCCATCTTTTACATAAGCTTCAATAGAACATCTAAATGGACAGACGCCGCAAATAGATTTAGCAACTTTAGCTCCGCTTAGCTTTTCTGGCATCTCCATCTTGTGGTCACCTTAAAAGGTGTGAAGCGGCTTACACAGATTACATTAAGAAGGACAAAAACTATAAATAAAGTTTTTGGATAATAAAAATGAGATCGCTCATTACGGAGATGGCTAGGGATAATAAGATGGCTTATCGCGATAGTATTGATCTAATGAAGAAGATTATTGATATAAGTGGACAGAACGTTTTCTCATGTAATTTATGTGGTAAGTGTACGGCAGGCTGCCCAATTTCTGATGCCATGGATATAAAACCCCATCAGGTTGTAAGGCTGGTTCAGGTGAGACCCGAAGCTTTACTGGACTCAAAAGCTATATGGCTTTGCGCGTGCTGTCTAACATGTGTATCTAGATGCCCAAAGATGATAGACATTGCAAAAATAATGGAGGCATACAGAACAATAGTTTTATCATCGAAGAGAGAAGATTTCATCGAGTACTCCCCGGAGCTATCCTCTCTTCTTCCAATACAAGCGCTTGTGGCTGTTCGAAGCAAATATAGCATGGTGCATCTACCATTTTATAGCCCTACTGTACGTCTAAGAAAATATTTCACTAGGGAAAGACTTCTAATGTTAATGGGTGGTAAAAAGACATGAAAATTCTTTATTATTCTGGTTGTCTCTCTCAATCAAAAACTACAGGCCTTACCTTACCAATGCAGGCGATCGCTAACTCTCTTGGTATAGAGATCATAGAGATACCAAGCATCTGCTGCGGGGCATTTTTCACAAAAAATATTATAGATATGTATGGCCCAGTTCGAGTTTTCTTAAATGCGCGGAAACTCGGAAACGAGGTCATGACTACATGCGCCCTCTGCTATAATGTACTTAAGCAAACGAACTCCTTAATTAGATCTGATCCAAAAAGGCGAAGCGAGATTAGCTCCTTCTTTGGCGAAGATTATGATGGGGGAGTGAAAGTTTACCATTTTCTTGAGATCCTGAGGGATAAAATTGGCTTTGATAAACTAAGTGACATTATTAAGGTGGACCTGAAAGGACTAAAGGTCGCTCCATATTACGGTTGTCTTCTCCTTCGACCCTACGAGGAGATCAGATTAGATAACCCTGAGAACCCATCCATCTTTGAGGATTTCTTAGCGAGTATAGGCTGTGAACCAGTAGACTTTCCATATAAGACAGAGTGCTGTGGATCATATCTAGGTGCGATCTCTCTAGACTCCGTAATAGAACATTCGCATGCAATAATACGTTCAGCTTTGACCAGCGGCGCAGAGGTAATAGCTGTTGCCTGCCCCCTCTGCCACTTCAACCTCGATCAAATGCAGGAGAGAATTATGCAAAAATACGAGGATATAAGCAATATACCCATACTATACTTCACCCAATTATTGGCTATAGCATTAAACGTTGAGGAGAAGTTATTAGGCTTAGAGCAACACTCCGTTAACCCACGTCCTTGGCTGAGAAAAATAGCAAGGATCCAGCACGGCGTCTAATAACCTTTTTATAAGCAAGATTAATAAACATTTTAGCGAAATTAAAAATAATTTAATACCTTTCTTGAGGTGGAAGGGTGAGTGAGGAAATTATAGTTAAAAAAATTGGCTGCCATAGTGGCGAACCTGGATGCTGGTGTCGTTGTGGTTTACTGGCATACGTTGATAAGAAGACTGGTAGACTTTTAAAGGTTACTGGAAACCCAGAGCACCCTGTGAGCCGAGGCTTTGTCTGCGAGGAAAGGATACGACATATGGTCGATTTCATCTATCACCCTGGCCAACTTTTATATCCGCTAAAGCGCGTTGGTGAGAGGGGCTCAGGTCAATGGCAAAGAATATCCTGGACTCAGGCCCTTGATGAAATAGCCGCGAAGATGAGAGAGCTTATAGATAAATATGGCCCAGAATGCATAGCCTTTGTTGAGGGAACCTATAGAACCGATCTTTACTGGGCTAGATCCAGATTCGCCTTTGCTATAGGGAACCCCGGAAACATAACCTCGCCCGGCACAGTATGCTCTACATGTGATGTCTCAATGCAGTACTGTATTTATGGCGCCAATACGCACACCCCAGACATAGCAAATTCAAAATGTATAGTTTTAGACAGTAGACACCCATCGGAGTCTCTTCCTGTGCAATGGAATGTTATAATGAGGAGAAGGCAGAGCGGTGAGGAGGTTCACCTTATAGTATTAGACCCAAGGTTTACTGAGGAGGCTAGAGTGGCGGATTATTGGCTTCAGCTCAGGCCTGGAACCGATGCGGGCGTATTCTTAGCGTGGCTCTATGTTATGCTTGAAGAGAATCTTTATGATAAGAAGTTTGTTGAAAGGTGGTCTAATGGCCCGCTACTTTTAAGGACTGATAGGGATTGGTGGCTGACAGAGAAGGATATTG
>JAGTQD010000026.1 GCA_018396405.1 Candidatus Bathyarchaeota archaeon | reverse complement strand
CCCAATAACTAATAGCCCTTGGCCTTTCTGGGCTCAATTTCTTAATCCCAGACATTATTTCGATGGGGATAATGGCTGCTGTTCAGCGAGTTTTGTTAGTCTATTTAGCCATGGCCTTGTTTTAAGCCAGTTATATTCATCAATTAGTTTTGTTAAGGGTTTGTTTCCATACTTCCTTATTAGGTCTTCTTCAGGTCTCTCACTTAGATATTTTCTGGAGTATTCTTTTAGAAGCGTATTTAAAATTTCCCTCATTTTCACTAGGAACTTGTAGTATTCTTCTTCCACTATTTTTGCTGTTGGATTGAGACAATAGTGTTCTGCTATGGGCCTATCCCACATTATGAAAATCTCAAGCACCATAGTTCCTAAAAAGAGCTGAATCTAATCGAATTAACACTTAATTGAAGTATCTGCCTTAAAAGACCACTTCATCATCGACTTTACTTAGGTGAGAGTATTTTGTGATTATTGCCGAGGATTCATTCTATTACCTTTTAAATTCAGATACTATCCGAATTTTACATCTTGGACATGCTATCCTATGGTAGAAAAGGTAAGCGCTCTAATTTAATCTTCAACTTCTCTAAAAATTCATTTTAAACTCATATGACGTGACAATACTGCTTCAGTTTTTCTTCGCTTTAACGTCCGTCTCCTTTCTTCTCGGATTTTAGGAGCATAACTGTGATCGCTATTATCGCCACTATAATGATTGTAGGAACTATTGGGCTTACCTGACCACTTATTGAAATACCTAGTAACGAATCAATCCATTCAAAAGCCGTATGGAAGATTAAGGCAATAGTAACCATAGCAATAATAACGATAAACAGAATAATAACAAATATTAGATCTTCCATCCCCATAGTCCCTCTATTTAATGTTTAATTACAGTCTCTCTGTAAGCCAATCGTTCTCTTTTCTATCACCTATAATGAGTATGCTGCAATCGAAACTTATTTTTTCCGTCATCTGTGGATAGAACTGATATAGGGCATGTAAATTCCCAGAGGTTAATTTTATCCGATAAAAATACTTCCATATGATTTGTCCCTGCTTCTAGGTCAGTAAATATTCATTTAAACTATTTCCTTTTCCTGAAGGTTATAAACTCCATGAAAGTCTGGATGCAACTTCTATATTAGGTATCTAAAGTCCGCTATGTCGATTAAGCCCTCTCTTATCCCTTCAAAGTGTCTGGTGAGCCTTGCTGCTTTTCGAGGGTATTTTAGAGTTATTGGCAGCCTTATTGAAATTTCAGTAGTATTCCAGTTAAGTTTAGTTAAGGCTAGCACTTGTTCACATATCTCCCGTATATTCTCACCTTCCCCCCTCTTCTCCTCAATAATTACTTCTAGCGGTCTTGGCGTCCCAATACTGCTCCAAGGCTTGATTTTTCCATATTCCATTATGGTTTGGCCCGTTGTTGTAAGTATTGCTCTATTGTTATTTACTGAGTCAAACACTATTGTACCTCTAAGCGGCGTATAATCTAGCTGAGGGGCGCATACTCTATATGGATTCGCCCCCTCGATATGAACTAAGTAATAGTCTATGTTGTGCTTATTACAGATGTGCTCTATTGCCTCTTTCTCCTCCTTATGAAAAGGTGCGCTTTTATGAAAGATAATTTCTCGTGGCTCATATTCCTTTACTAAACTTTCAAGTATTTCTTCAGCTTCTTTTCTTGGAATAAACAGGCCTCTAACGCTTTTTATCTCACCAGGATATTTATACATTCGTGTTTTACATACTAGGTGCACTCCATATCTGTTGAAAACCTCCATTACGCCATAATAGATATCTTTCGCGGTATGATCTAAGTGAAAAGCTATGCCTATGAAAAGTCCCCGCTTTATTGTTAAGGGGTCCTTTAAAACCCATGGTGTCCCGCCGGCCTTTGCATAAAGCGCCACAGCAATATTCATTATAGTGAATTCTAATGGCTCTTTAGATAATGTATCTTTTAAAATTATCTGTGTACATATCTTTCTGCGTAATGCTTCAGTTTTTATCGCATAATATGTCTTAGATGATATGTTAGGAAGAACAATAAAGACCACAGCGTTCTCTTTCGCGCCATTTGAGACCTCGATTAACCCATGTAGTACATTTGTTTCATCGTCGCTCTCAACTTCAACGATATCATTTTTCTCGTTGAACAGAATTTCGGCACCAGTTACTTTAGAGAACCCTGGCCAAAACATGTACTTCCCAGAAAATCCCTCATCAATCTTCCTATATAAATTGATGAAGTCTTCCTTAAGCGACCTTGCTACTACAGCCTTTACAGGTATCTCTTTGATGGCGCCATAACTATAAGCGCTTTGGTCAATAATCCTTCTAGGATTTCTTGAATAACCATGTTTAAATCGGAGAAAAGGCTCGTCTAGGGGGGCCCATTGAAAAAGCTCAGAACCCACGTATCCCTCTTGTATACTTGGAACCTCATAATTTTTCTTTAAAAATGAAATGGAAGTTTCATCGCAAAATTCTAAAGTAATCATTTTTTCAGGAAACAATATATCAAGTATCTTGAGAAGCTTTTGGAATCTTTCTTTAGTCCGTAATAGTGCCCTATTAACGTAATCTCTCTTTAATTTTTCACTAATTTCGCTTCTTGTCAGCCGGCGTTTATTCGCAATCGACCATATGGGAGCGTATATGTCAAGCCAAAGAAGAACGTCATTATTAGGGCGGATCTCAAACATATATTTGAGACCAAAAAGAACAATGTTTTCATCAGTCAACTCCAAATAGAATTCTTCATTCTTTTCAGTTGGGGGAGGAAGCGCCTTCTTCCTTCTTGATAAAACCCTCCAATTTTTATTTTCTAATTCTCTCTCAAAGGCAGAGTACAATAAAACTTTAATTAGGCTACTCTCAACTAATGGTGATAGTATGGTCTCATTTAATTCTGAACCTATATAAGTGCCCGGTAATCGACTTAAACTTTCTCTAACACCCCTCGGATCCCCCTTAAAATATACTGAGTCTTTATAAAGAACGCAATCAGCTATCTTGTTTTGTGAAAGTTGCTTAAATATTGCGTAAAGTTCTCTCATACCGGTTATTGCCGTTGGTAGTCTCCAAACTTTGAAGTTTGAGAGCGCTATGCTTGAGCTTCGAAAAACATTCAGAAATAATGATTCGCTCATTCCTCTTACCTCATAAATACCCTCATAAAAATTTCTATTATGCTATTAGCTTTCTCGCGGAGTACCTCTAGCAATTCTCTCAGTGAAACGTATCCTCTTTTCCATATGTGCTGATACGATCCTATAATAATAGCTACTAACAGAATAAGCGACGGGTAAAATATTTCGTTATTTGTAAGCATTAGTGCGAGTGTAAGGAATATTAATGGTATGGATAGTGCTGATGTCACCATTATAAAGAAGAGCTCATATTTTCTGATTCTACGATAGCCCTTTAATTCGGCCTGTATTTGCCTATAGGCATCTGCTTCCCTTTTAGATAGCATGAATGGACGGATATAGCCTGCTTCACATAGTGCTATATAGGCTTTAGCAAGTAAGTCTATTCGGGGCAGTGGCATGATGGCCTTCCTATTTATAATTATCTCGTCGCCTTCTCCCATCTTTATTAATAATCCAAATTTTTGTTTCACATGCGCATCAAAGCCTTCAGCTACGCCCAGTAATGCATCTATTAGTTCTACATAACTTTGTGGGTCGAGTAAGCGTCTCCTCTCTAAGGCGTAGTAAAGTTCCTCAGCTATTCTATTAGATTCTGTGCGGCACCATTCAGCTAACTCCGCCTTTACATTCCTTGAGTAAGCAGCCTTGGAAAGAACATAGAGGAGGAGAGCCATTCTTTCAGGATCTTCATTTATATACGCCATCCAGGACCGATTCTGCCTAATATCTTCTAAGGCTTCGATAAGGAATTCGCCTTCACGCGCTAATGCCAGAAAGAACATTATGAAAAGCATATCCGTCAAATAATATGCTGGATTTTTGAGGCATGACTCTTTAATTTTCATAATTATAGACTTAAGATCTTCTTCAGCATCACTTCTTTTAAGGTGCTTAGCAAGCAAAAAGGATGCTCCGATGAGCTCTGCTAGCTCTATTTTTCTGTCCTTTAAGATTTGAGTTAAAACGTTACACAGTTCATTAAGGCGCTCTTCAGGGAAGCCAACCCGCCGTGCTCCGAAAAGATATATTGCTAGAGAAAGACCTACTGCTCTTCTATAATCGTAAAGGACATCAGCTAACTCGCTTGAAGAGGCAATCATTGATACTGCTGATTGAATGTTTGTAAGGAAATACTCATAATCCATGCCCATTTCCTTAAGTGCTAAGGATCCCCAAGCAAGGTCATACAATCCGTCAATAGGTTTCCTCGAGGATTTAGCCACGTAGGCAAGTAGGGATTTTAGGTGGATTTCATATTTCAAGTGAACTTTAGACAACCTAGCCGTCCTCACACATTAACTGTGCATTTTTAAATTAAATTCTTTATCTTTTCTTTTAAACTCGAGGAACTTGTTGAGGGAACCGCCTTTATTGACTATGCTTTTATGTAGCCTTTTCCCTTTTCGAGTTTTAGTGTGAAGCTGTATTTTCCGTCCTTGTTGTAGTATTCTCTGTATTGTGTTTGGCAGTTTTTGCATGTGTAGGCTTCTACGGTGAATGCGCCGTATTTCCATGTCTTTGTTGGTGTTGGATTTTCCGCTTTACATGCTGGGCACTTGGCCATGGGCGTCGCGTTTTAATATTTATTGGATTAGATGCTTGTGATTTAATGTTTTTGCATATTTTTGATGAGGATTGATTAAGTCTTAAATACGTTTACGCGGTAACCTTATTTTTGTGGTGTTGTTGTGGGTAGGTCTAGGCGTTTTGATGTTAGGGTTTGCATTAGCCTTCCTCAGGAGTATGTTGATTTCTTGAGGGGTATGGTTGAGGCTGGTGAGGCTGAGAGTATCAGTCAGGCTGTGAGGAAGTGTATTGGCGCCGCTATGGAGAGGTTTGGGGGGAGGGGTGGTTGAGCGGGCAGAGTAGGCTGATTGGCGAATCTGCCGGCCCGAGGGTTCCGCCTAAGGCGTTTATTGAGTCCTATAGGTTTCCTTGGGGTGAGGTTAGTGAGGCTTCAGCTGTTGAGAAGGGGCCTGGTAGGCCGCCTCATTGGGAGATGGTTTTCTGGTGGACTCGTAAGCCTCTCATATCGGCTAGGGCGATTATCGCCGGCTGCCTGCTCCCGGAGGATACTAGTCCGAGGGCTTTTCTGAGGGGTATTGGGATAGGCGGCAGGAGTAAGGCTGCGCATAATAATCCCCCGCTGTATAGGTTTGATGGTGTTGAGCTGCTCGACCCCTTCGCAGGGTTCGGTTCTATACCGCTTGAGACTATGCGCCTTGGGCTGAAGGCTACGGCGGTTGAGCTCCTTCCAACAGCCTATGTTTTCCTTAAGGCTGTGCTGGAGTATCCGGCGAAGTATGGTAGGAGGCTTGTTGAGGATGTGGAGCGCTGGGGCAAATGGGTTACTGAGAGACTTAGGGAGGACCCGCTCATAAGGGAGCTGTATGATGAGGATGTAGCCGTCTACATAGGCTCCTGGGAGATTAAGTACCCAGCTGGGAAACAATGCCGTTAAGTCCGCGCCGCCTACCATAGCTTGTCCAATCTAAACCGACAAACGTGCTGGGAACCTAGAATCTTAAAAAAGCTAATATGCTAAAACATTAAAGATATTCTTGATGTCTATGTCTAAGAAGCGCGCTGAAAAGACATCTGAGAGAATTAAGTGTGTTAAATGCGGGTTTGAGAATCCAGCTGAAATGAAGTTCTGTGGGAACTGCGGGGCAAAACTGACAGTTGCAGAAGCCCAAAAATGCACGTCAAGCCTAGAGAGCCTAATAATGCTCCACCTTACTGGAAGCCTATATCTACTAATATCCCTGGCATTTAACAGCCTCATCAGAGCAAATACATCATTCATATTAATGTTTGTGCTACCATACCTAGCATCCACAGTCCTAGGGCTATACGCAGCATATATGTTGTACAAAGGCGTGTCGGGAAAGTACTCAAAGATAATATCATTGGCAGCGATAATCTCGGGATTAGTACCAGCATTAATCCTCTTTATAATAGGGTTAGGGATAAGAGGGGTAATCGGGCCAGCGTGGATAATATTCTTAGTGAACGCTTGGCTGCTATGGAAGAAGAGAACTGAAATTTAACAGCCATCTACGAATTTACGAACAACTCTTTAATCAAGTCAGATATAAAAAAGGAGAACAGTTCTGCACCGACCCCTTTTATAAACACGTTTTCATTTTCATGATACCTATACTTTTCTGGGTCGCTGAAGCGTAATTTTAGGGTTTACTTGGTTTTTCAACTTTTAGGCTCAGGTATTTTCCCAGGAGAAAAATGCTTAGTTATCTCTACGCTAGCTTCCACCATCTCTCTGCCAGCTACCGATGTTAAGAAAACATGCATACCATTCTAAGCTCATACTATCTTCCGTAGGTATATAAACCATTCACGAGCTCACTGGCGAATGTATAGGGAAAGTCGACCTTGCTTAAATCTCCAGACCTAGTTCACAGAATAAATCCCTGGGTTTGATATAATTATTGCCAGGCCAATTCATATCACTCGTAATTCACGAGTTCATTAAATAATATAATATCACGCGCAAAGCCCATCTATAATCTTCTTTTCTCCCATAAGTTCATATGCTCTCCTTAACCTTCCCGGCAGGATCTTCTCTCTAATTGAAGAATTCTCTGAGCAGCTATAGGTGCTAGGTCTCCAACCACTATCTCCACATCTATATCCACTCTTTAAGAGTTTCACTGTTGGCCACCTGTCCAACTCTACGAGCCGTAGTCTCATCAAACTTAACGGCTCTTGAACTTAAATTATTTACTTGGCAGCATCTCCATAAGCGCCATTTAAAAATATGACCATCGAATTTTTCACTCATGATGCTTCGAACAGTTTTTATCTTTGATACTATTAGCATCTGCTACTTAAGTTGTAATTTAAGAAAAATAGTCTGTTAAGGAAACTTATCTGTTACTCATTTATATTTCACTTTCTGATATAAATTTCTATGTCATACATACTGCGGTTTAAATTGTAATGCTCGAGTATATACTCAGCTAACCCCTCTTCTCTATAACCAGGCTTGTTAATTCCATTCCAAATAAGCTTATCAGCGATTTTATGTCGTAGTATCACTATGACTTTGGGTTTCTCATCCTCTATTGCTTGGCGAATCTCATTAAGAGTTATTAGTCCGCCAGAGTAGCCGGAGAAATCCCCAACGTGAGATGCCCCTATATAACCCCAAACATCCTCATAAAAACCCTGATACTTCCATATTTCAGAGCGGGGGGGCACTATTATTCTTTGAGCAAAGAAAGCTATGTCCGCTTCTGTAGTCCATATTTTATCGTCGTCCTTAGTTATGCTCTTTATATAATCTGCGATCTCCATCTTAATCCGGACAGCATTCTCCATTTGAGCGGAGCCCATAAAGATGCTGCTACAGATGCAGAAGTGAGTGAGGAAGATTACTAATGTTAGTATAGTTAGCCTCCTCCTTTTGGATTTAAGTACATATTGGTTTAAGCTGCGAGCTGTAAGGATGCAAAGTGGAGAGGTGAGGATGAGAGGATAATGGCTGAAGAATGTCTTACCGAAGAACATGAGTAAAAGAGGTACTATGTATAATACTGTCAGAATAACATCATCTCCCACTCCACGAGCCATCGCAGGTATGGCTACTAGGAGTAGCGGCAGGATCAATGCGAAATATAAGCATGCGTCCCAGATCTTAAATAATTGTGGAAGGTTGAAGCGAATCAATTGTAAAATTACTGTTTGAGTAAACCAGTAATAATAGATGTCTAGCAGAAGCAATAATAAGACAAATATTGATGGAATAATAAATGTAAACGCTGCGAAAAGCATGAATTTTTTAAGGTTTTTGATAGCTATAAGGAGCATTAATACTGCTATTATGAATGCGGATGAGTATTTTGAGACGAAGGCAGCTCCCGCAAGGATTCCTGAAAGAATCAAATATCCATCATTATTATTCCTGCAGTATTTAAAGAAGAAAAATAGCAGGCCTGTTGTGAAAAATAGGGCAGCATTATCTGTGATAGCTAATTTATTATAGTAGATGGTGTAGGGTGAGAAGGCGAATAGGGCTGCAGCGAGCACTGCCACATTATTGGGGTATAGAGCCTTAGCGGTATAAAAAACAAATATTGTTGTTCCGAGGCCTAATAGGACTGAGGGCAACCTCGCCATAAAGAGAGATGGTTTAAAGTATAGGAATGGATATTGAATGAGGAAGTAGAGAAGCGGGTGGGCGATAAATACATCTCTATATGGCATGCAGCCTTTAGTTACTGCGAAAACTGCCTGCGTGTAGACGCATTCATCCGCTGTCATATAATGAAAGTAGGTTAAGTTGTAGAGCCTTAAAATGGCACCAGCGGCAAGCACTAGAGATAGTAAAGGAAGAGACTCTCCTCTGATTATTCTAATAAAAATATCTCTCACGTTCATTACAACCCCTCCTTGACAAATAAGCGTAGTATGCTGCACTAATCTTCGCCAGCTTCAGCTCTTAAATAGACCATTCTTCCAGCCCACTCTTCAGGTCTCAGAAAACATATCTCCCAGGAGCCGTCAAGAGCAGTAACATTCACTCCAATAGTAGTCCATGAAGACTTGTTGAAGCTATATTTGGTGACAACAGTTACCCCCTTAAGTGGAACCCTGTTCTCAAATAAGAAGACGCTGAAAATTATTAGGTTGCCCACACACCACTTGCCAGCCGTCAAGGGAGACCCTAGATTCTCCGTATAGAATCCCCCTACATAATATATTGTTGTGTTATGTTTATATAGGGGTTCTCTATCACTTTGATAAATTTCCAGATTTGTAGGCGGGTTATAAACCTCTTTGGGTAGCATGATAAGATATTTATCTTCAGGTCTCTATTAAGCGTTAAATAAATGGGAAAGAAAGGTAGTAGGATTAACGCTTAATAGAGCAAATTAATGGGAACATAGCTGCCGACATTTCATTTATACCGAAAACTCTGAAGAAGAGAGCGATTGGAGTAAACATTCCTGGGCGAAGCCAGAATGAGAGGGCTATATCTCCTAGTTAGGAGGTCATTCGCTATGTGGCAGTAAAATGCATCATCACAGTCTACAAGACCGTGAAAAATATTAGCCTAAGAAGTATTGCGAGGAAAGGATTATAGCAGCCAAACCTCGGAGTTCGTTTCCCAATCATTTTTAGTATTCAAGACATGATCTTTTCCTCCAAGCCTTTAAAACTACTTGGTTTGGGAGGAACCTTTCTAAGAATACGTTCAAGA
Source organism: Candidatus Bathyarchaeota archaeon (assembly GCA_018396405.1). Classification (GTDB taxonomy): domain Archaea; phylum Thermoproteota; class Bathyarchaeia; order Bathyarchaeales; family DTEX01; genus DTEX01. The sequence goes on along the minus strand of JAGTQD010000026.1, from coordinate 6,110 downwards.
TGTGTGGAAGGACGAATATGCCGCTTGTCTTAAAGATCTGTACGTGTGTAAAGAATTTTTTCAGTAGCAGGAGAAGGTCTTGAGGCGTGGGAAGCCATCGATGGCTCTTATCATAGGTGAAAAACCTATAGTAGGAGCTGAAGTCCACGCAGCTAATAACTACTTCATTTGCTACACGAGCCATTTCAGCTAACGCCTGCTCAACATGTTCCAAGTGCTCGATACAATCGTAGGAAATGCATGCATCAAACGCGTCAGAGCGAAAGGGCAGATTGCTCGCGCATGCGATAACATAGTCGCCATGTGTATTCTTGCTTGCTATAAGTATGGCTTCTCTATTGATGTCGACTCCGACATAATCTTTGAAGATTGCCGATAAATACCCAATACCGCAGCCCACGTCAAGGACTCTTCCATGCGTTATTTGTAATACAAGTTTGATGGATGGTATTTTCCTGAGATCTTTCTTATACATCTTTTTATATCTACCGTAATAGTTTCGTCCTCTAATAATGTCGGCAAGAGAGGTTAAAATCCGTGTTAAAGAAATGCCTATAGGCATTTCTTAAAAATCTCCTCATGTGTTTTAATGTAGTATTCAGGGGTGTACGTATTTACGTAGGTGCATGCATTCCTCTGCACATTTTCTGCAATCTTAGCCCATAGCTCCCTGTTAGTCGAAAGCGTCTTAATGCTTTTAATGAGTGAGGCAGGTGATTTAGGCTCGAATAGAAGGCCACCTAGATGGGATACATTTTCTCTGACACCTGGCAGGTTTGAGGCGAGCGGGATGCATCCATATAGGGCGCCTTCTATTAGGACGAGTCCGTAGCCTTCTGTCGTGTTCAGCGAGGGCAGGCATATCACGTGCGCTCGCTTATATAAATTCATTAGCTCCTCATCGCTAGCCGCTGTATAAAACCTAACGTTTCTTAGCCCCCCAGCCATGCGCATAATCTTCGGCTTAAGGTATCCGTCTCCAACAAGTGCAAAGTTAACGTTGCTAAGGGCTTTAGCCGCCTTTATGAGGATGTTTAAGCCCTTAAATGGTCGGAATTGCCCAACATAAAGAACCGTGAAGGGATCATTCTTCCAACCAATATCAAAGTTGTTCGGAGGCTTAAATGCGCATGGCATCCGAACAACTAGAACATTTGCTCTATTAAATAGGCGTGCGTAATCTTGTGAGTGGACTATTATGGCCTTTGCCCTCCTCGCCAGGAACCTATGGAGACCTCTGTAGATCTTTGAGAGCTCCTCTGAGATCCAGCTAACCTCCGCATGATGAGTGTACACTATTGGAGTCTTGCGGTTAATGATTAGTGTGAGATCTGAGAGTAGGGGGGTTGGACCGTGCAGGTGTATTAAATCGTATTTGCCATAATATTTGCGGAATGGTATGCTTGAGAACTTTATCTCCCTAACTCTAAGTTTTGGATGAGCTAAGGTTACATGGTGGCCCATCCGCTCTAATCCGCTCTTAAGTAGGCCTACTAGTCGGCTAATACCTCCTTTATGTGGTGGGGCGTCGGGTGATATGATTAGTATGTTCACCGCGCCTCACCGTCATCATTTCTTAAGAGAGAGGATTTTAACTTTCTTCAACTTTATGTTAAAGATTTGTAGAGACTTAAAGTTGGATGGACTATTATTGAGGGGTAGGCTTCGCATGGAGACCAGCAGCCGCGGCATAAGCCCTTCTCCACCTTCTCTCTGAATGAGATAAATTTATTCGACTTTACCGCCCTATTTAGGTCGTATTCTAATTCACGGAGGTCTGCCAGAACCTTGTTCTCAATAATGCAGGGGTAAACCTTCCCATATGGATCTATGAAGCACGAGCCTGAAGCTGCCGTGCAGGGAAAGAATTTTCTTGTAGCTCCGCTTAAGTATTTGCGTAGGAGCTTTAGGTAAAGATACCTGATTATGCTATGGGGGTCTGATATGGATGGAGGTGCGACTTTAATTAGGTAGTCAATCTCCTTTAAGGCTGTTGGGATGTATCTGTCACTGTTAGACATGTAAGCTTGCATTTGAATGTTATGGTATAGGTTTCCCGTGTGCGCGGGGACTATTACACCCTTTAGATTAGATAACCCGTACCTGTCTATTTCAGCGAGAAGGGGGCTTAAGCCTCCGACGTTGAGCGGGGATATTGTGTACTCGAAGTCTATTGATAGGTTGGGGTAATTGGCTGATATTTGATGGAGTCTGGAGAGGGAGTCCAGCGCTCTTGCCCATGCGCCGTTAAATCCCCTCATAAAATCGTGGCGGGCGGGATCCCCATCTAAACTTACGGTCACATATATTAGTGGTATCTTGAAGTCTTCGATTATTTCGAGGATGGTCTTCTCTATGCGGTTTGGTAGGCTTCCGTTTGTTGGTATGTTTATTATGCCCAGGTTTTTGCAGTTTTCATATATTGCTCCGACAATTTCTGTGAGGTCGTGCCTTAAAAATGGCTCGCCGCCCGTTAAACTTACCCATATAAGTTGTTTATTATATCTTTGAAAGATGATCTTTATTTCATCTAAGTCTAGCTCGCATCCAGCCTTATCTGGTTCATCCAGGTATAGTCGCCAAATATTGCATATACGGCACTTGTAATTGCATTTGTAAGTTACGGCGAGGTTCACTTTAAAGACGTTGCCACTTAGGTTTTCGAGGTTAATTTTAATGAAGGATTTTAAGAGACTGATTCTTTGATTCATTTTAGCCCTCAATAATCTATCACCTCGAAGGAGATAAGTTCGATAATAATTGATAATGTTTCATTGTTAAGATTCGCATCCTTCAAAGGACTTGCCCTCTCGCAATAACAATTAATGTTTACTTATATGTAGCGATAACAATTTAAAATTTATTAAAAAATATAAAGGGATATTATTTTTATACTGGTGGGAACTCTGCTGAGTATATGTAAGCTATGAATGTTGCGCCATCAACCTCGAAGTAGAAGTCTCCGTTGGCTCCTGTGGTGAACACGACTGTTGCTGCGCAATCAGCGTTTGCTATTCCTGGGACGCTGAATGATAGCGGTTGCCATGAGGTTCCATCATTTATGTAGACTCTGATTACGAAGCCAGCTGTCTCGTCATCTGCGACCCTAACTGTCAGTGTAACCTTAGAGCCTCTCTCTAAGTCGACTGGATTATCAGATGTTGGCATGGTTGTGCTGTAGCTGCCTGCCACGAACTGAACCATCCTACGGAAGTTTGCAAGGTGTACTAAATCCCACCAATCCTTCTTTGGAATCTCGTCGAGCTTACCCATAATATCTTCGAGAGCACCAAGCTTAGCCTCAACGGTGGCGATGGCGTCCAATATCTCCGCCTTAGCCGAGCCAATAGCGTCTAGAACTGGTGTGAGGTCTAAGCTTATGCCCTGGATGGCGTCCAATATCTCCGCCTTAGCCGAGCCAATAGCGTCTAGAACTGGTGTGAGGTCTAAGCTTATGCCCTGGATGGCGTCCAATATCTCCGCCTTAGCCGAGCCAATAGCGTCTAGAACTGGTGTGAGGTCTAAGCTTATGCCCTGGATGGCGTCCAATATCTCCGCCTTAGCCGAGCCAATAGCGTCTGGCAGAGCATCTAGCTTAGCCTCAATGGAATATAATAGGCTTGCAACAGTATCTTCTCCGTAGAATCCTCCCATCCTGTATATGATAGCGTTTATACAGCTCCCTATTGTTTCTATTTTTTCTGTGAGAAGGTCTATTTTCGGTTTAATGTAGTCTAGTTTTCTCTCTAATTCATCTATAGCATCTAATATCATCTTGAATTCTACTGCAATAACTTGGAAATCTGCGGTTGCATAATTATTTTCTGCATCTGTTGCAGTAACAGTGTATAACCCGTCTGGGACAGATGGGACTGTAAATCTCGCTGTGAATGAGCCGTACTCGTTTGTGCTGGTAGTCGCTACATCCTGCCCGTCGAATTTTATTGTTACTGTTGTCTGGTTTCTGAAGCCTGTTCCAGTAACCTCGACTGTGTCGCCTGGAGTGCCGCGCACTGGGCTTATCCTTATTGAGGGAATCACGTCGAAGTCTGCGGTGACATAGTTGCATCCATCTGTAACATTAACTTCAACTATGTCTGTAACATGTCTGTGGGATTATCGTTTGGCACTTCTGGAACAATAACAGTAGCCCTGAAGCCTCCAGCAGCATTCGTTGTAACCGTTTTCACTGGAATGAGCTCATAGCGTGCGCCAGTTCTTCTAATTGAGAAGTATATTGTTACATCCCTCTGGATAGCGAAGTTCTGTCCCTCAACGGTTATCGTCTCGCCAACCATAGCTGAAGCTGGCGATACTGTTATTGATGGAGAGCTAACCTCGAAGTCTTGTGCTGCTGAGTTTATTCCGTCTGTAGCATTAATTTTATAGATGCCTGCCTCTGTGCAGTATGGTATAGTAACAGTAGCCCTGAAGCCTCCAGTAGCATTCGTTGGGACATTTGTCGCCAAAAGAGCCTCCACAGTAGTACCTTTCATAAGGGTTATGTTAACTAGGTAGTTAATTTTGAAGTAGTTTCCGGAAACCCTTACGGATGAGCAGACGGGGCCGCTACTTGGACTTATAGTAATAATTGGAGACTCAACAGTAAAAGATGCGTTATAACAATTGCCAGGTAATAAATCACCTCCTATGTTTATACTGGTTTTGTTGGCATAGAAGTAGTATGGGGCGCCCTTTACGTCTGGCACAACAACGTATACGTCTATAACTCCATTTGCAGTTGAAGTAACGTTAGTAAGTATTTCGCCCGCATCTAATTTTCCGTCTTTGTCTTTGTCGAATATTATGCAAACCTTCTTTGAAGACTGCCATTCACTGGCGCTTCCATATACTCTAACAATTGTTCCAACAGGCCCTTCATTGCGATCTAAATTAATACCTTCCTCAACAGTAAAGTCGGCTTTTGCTGCCCTCTGTGTTCCCGGCTCGACGGCATACCACGTGTACTCTCCACTTACGACTGGCGGCACACTAACAGTAACCTTGAAGCCTCCAGTTGCATTTGTCGTCACATCACGTATATATTCGAAGACCCCACGCTGGGTGCTGTTAAAGTAGATTTTGACGGTCGCTAGGTAGCCCCAGCCTACTCCCTCAAGGACAACCGACGTAAACACATAGCCAGAAGTAGGAGAGCATGTTAATGATTCTGGTGCCGCTGCCACTGGTTTGATTAGGGCTGCTAAACCCACCATCGATGAGAGCAGCAGAATAGCCAAAAGCATGCTTGCAAGAGAAACCTTACCCACAGCTCTAGATATCAAATAATATCCTCCCTCCTTTCCCTCACGTCCCAATCACGGGACAATAATAATTTTTTACTATGATTAATATTTAAAACTTACGAACATATATGCTGTGAACCAACATTAAAGAAGCCATTGCAGCAGTTTTAAAATAGATAGACTTAAATAGTCATATCTTCTTGATGAAGCTTTACACTCTCAAAGAGGCTAAGAGACTTCATCCATAAGCTAACAACTTTTCTCTCCAGAGAATACAAAGGATGTTTGCGAAGAGCGACTTCACCCTGAGAGGGGAAGAGACCAATGAGGGCTCCTATGAACTCGCGAGGAGCCCTAGGCTAGCGAACCCCAAGAGCTACGCAAGTCTATCTAAGACTACGTAGCTCAGAACCCCTGTAAACAATGCGTAAGTGAGTTATTGTAGCATATGTAATTAAGTTTCACTAATTAGTGTAATAGTGCAAATTTGAGTTGTGTAATTTTGAGTAAATCTAAGTAATTTATGTAAAGTTTTCTTGGAAGATTTCTAACCGTTCTGATCCAGTGTTAACTTTCATCTCTTCCCTCCTCCTTTCATGGGAGGGCTTTCGCCGTGAACGGTTGAAGCCGGCACATTTATCTGGTTTCTCTGGAGGAGGTTCTTCACGGCTACTATATCTCTGTCCTCCTCCAGTCCGCATCTTGGGCACTTCATCAGCCTATACCCGCTTGGGCTTAGCCTGCCCCTGCATTTTGGGCATAGGCTTGATGTGCCCCAGGCTTTAACATAAACTACGCTTAATCCATTGAGCTTAGCCTTGTATTCTATGATGTGCTGGAGTCTTCTGAAGCCCCACCTATTCA
>JAGTQD010000025.1 GCA_018396405.1 Candidatus Bathyarchaeota archaeon | reverse complement strand
TCATTTATAACACATCCACAATCTCTCACTACAGATTTTCTCAATGTTTCTGAAAAATTAAATCTTTATTTTCCCAGCTAAAAATACTAGATTTTAGTGGTGTTAAGAATATATTATCCCCACGGGTATGTGAAAAGGATGTTGGAGCTAATTTTTCTTGGGACTGGTGGTGGACGTTTTGCGATGATAACCCAGAAGAGGAGGACTGGCGGCATTAGAATAATTTCTGAACAGGACAAAATTAATTTTCATATCGATCCAGGCCCAGGCGCCCTGATATACTCGCTTGAAGCGGGCTTAGCTCCACAGAAGATTAAGGCGATACTTGTCTCGCACTCACATGTGGATCACGCAAATGACGCTGAGCCGCTGATAGAGGCTATGAGCGAGGGGACGACTAGAAAGCGCGGTTTTCTTATTGCCTCAAAGAGCGTTTTGAGGGGCAATGAGGTCTGCGAGAGCTCCATCTCAAGGTATCATCAAGCCATGCCAGAAAAGATTATCGAGGCAACCGTCGGCTCATCGTTCAATATTGATGGAGTGAATGTCTCTGTCTGTAAGGCGGTCCACTCAGACCCGGATACAGTCGGCTTTCGCTTCGACATTAAAGATTTCGGGGGCTTCGCATATATACCTGACTCAGAATACTTTAGCGAGGCATCAAAGTTTTATAGTAGGCTGAGGCTGCTGATACTTTCTGTCTTAAGACCCTCAGGACAGCCATGGGAGGGCCACATGACCACTGATGACGCAATAAAAATCCTTGAGGAGACGCGGCCTGAGATGGCTATAATAACTCATTTCGGCATGCAGATGATCCTTAAGGGGCCGGAGAGGGAGGCTGAGCTCGTAGAGAAGAGAACTGGTGTGCCGACTAGGGCGGCCTTTGATGGGATGCGGGTTCTTCTGGGCGAGGAAATAAGCATAAGTAAAAGAGCTGGTAGGGGTAAAGATTTAACTAGTTTTCTCGGCTAATATATAGATTCCCTCGGAGACCTCTTCAGCCCCCTCCCTCTCAGGCTTGCCGAAAATAATTGTTTTAATCCTATGCATTGCTTTTAAATCGTCCTTGAATGGCTCAAGCTCTGGGGGCGCATAAACTATCGCATTAAGGTCTTGGTTTAATGCAATCTTATGCTTCTTCTTATATTGCCATATAGCATTATTAAACTCCATGAATTTCGGCAACATGTTAACTATGGGATCTCTTCCCTCCTCCTCTGGAAACCTCTGGACATGTATGCTCTCCTTCGAGTAGAGTTTGAGCCATATAGCCTCCGTTATAAATGGGCATATTGGTGCCAATAATTTAAGTATTGTTTTTAAGCATTTATGTAGTGTATACCATGTGCCGCGTTGGAGTTTTATATCGAACAATTTGTCTTTGTTATATGCTCTTGATTTCACAGCTTCAATATAATGGTCTGCAAATATATTCCATGCGAATAATCTTATTGCCGTGGCGGCTTGGAAAGCGTTAAATTCTTCATAACCCTTACGGCTTTCCGCTATAACCTCGTTCAGCTTGGCAATTATCATTCTGTCTAGCGGGGCTAGCTCAAAGTTGTCCTCGACCTGCGGGAACGATGATATAAATCTGGCTATGTTCCACAGCTTTGTTAGGAACTTCGATGTCCCACGAATCCTCTCGAAAGAGCACCTAATGTCACCCTTTGATATATTTCCCTCAAGGGCAGTCCATATTCTAAAGGCTTCACTGCCAAACATTCTTATAACATCCTGTGGATCAATAACGTTCCCAGCGCTCTTACTCATCTTTCTGCCCTGCTCGTCGACAACATGCATATGTATCCAGACGTTCTTGAAGGGCTCTTTATTAAAGAGTAAATATGACTTTAATATCGTGAAGTATAGCCAATTTCTAACTATCTCTTTACCCTGAGGTCTCAGGGAGCATGGGAAGCTCTTTTGGAAGAACTCTTTATTCCATAGATATCCAAGTATATATATTTCTGAAGTCGCAGAATCAAACCAGGTGTCAAAGGTTCTCTCCTCCCCCCTAAACTCCGTTCCCCCGCACCTTGGGCATCTATCGATTGGCGGCTTCTCCCTCCAAGGCTGATAATACCTTCCAGCCTCAGGCACATAGATGTAGCCGCAAGTCTTACAGTACCAGAGCGGTATCTCCGTCCCATAATACCTCCGCCTCGATATAACCCAGTCTATCTCAAGCGAATTAATCCAGTCTATGAGTATCTGCTTGCTTTCAGGGGGGAAGAACTGCATGTTATCAACTAGCTTTAGTATATCTTCTTTAAACTCAACCTGCTTTAGATAGAACTCCTTCATTGGGATAAACTCTATTGGATCCTTTGACCTCCAGCAGACTGGCTTACGCTGTATTATTTTCTCCTGCTTAACTAAAAGCCCCAGAATCCTAAGATCCTCTATTATTTGTCTTCTAGCCTCCTCAACCTTTAGGCCAGCATATTTGCCAGCATTCTCATTCATCCTGCCGCTCTCGTTTATTGCGTAGATTGGCTTTATGCCGAGCTCTCTTAATATTCTAATGTCGCTGTAGTCTCCGAAGCTGCAAATCATAACTAGGCCTGAGCCGAACTCCGGCTTAGCATATGGGTGCGGTATTATCGGGACTATATGCCCATATATTGGGACAATAGCATGCTTTCCATTCAGGTGTTGATAGCGCTCATCATCTGGATTATATAGGATTATTCGGCATGTGCATAAGAGCTCGGGTCTTGTCGTCGCTATAATTATCTCTTCGCCGCTCTCCTGGACTTTAAACTTTATATGATTTAGTTGTGTTTCCTCCTCCTCATATTCGACTTCCGCGTCAGATATTGTTGTGCGGCATGCCGGGCAATAATTTGTTACCTTTTCGTCCTCGTAGATCAACCCCCTTTTCCAGAGCTCTATAAATGTCTCCTGTGTTAGGCGCCTATACTCTGGATCATCCGTTTCATATCTCCCACCGATCCTGTATTCAAGATCCCATGAGTTGCAGCTTAAGCCAAGCCGCTTAAATATTTCGAGAGATATGTCCCCGCTCTCCTTAAGCAGCTGCCTACATTTCTCTATAAACTCTTCCCTCGGGGTCTCATGCATTACTATGTTGAAGGTCTTCTCTGCCTGAACCTCTATTGGCAACCCATTTTTATCTAGCCCAATTGGGAAGAGCACGTTATATCCAGTCATGCGCTTATACCGTGCAAAAATATCCATCCAAACATATGTGTAGGCCTGCCCTATATGGATTGGAGTATTAACGTATGGGGGCGGCGTATCAATGCTAAAGATCTCCTTTGGCGACTTCTCATCAAATTTATAGATTCCCTCCTCCTGCCACCTCTTGAAGAGGATCATTTCATTCGATGGATCCCATGTCTTATCCTTTATCCTTGGCTCAAAAACCAGTTGTTCTTCTTCCATAAATATCACCAAATAAAATTAATATTCGATTCCAAGCGCCCTGAACGTAATAAACCCTTTCTAGTGTAGGGTGGGACTAATGTACTTGGCGCCGATCCAACCCCCTTCCCCCAAACATCGGCTCCGTATATAATTCCTTTCGATGCCAAAATATAAATATGATAGCTTTACGTGGGGCGAATCTTAATTTCATAAACCTAGATAACAGCCATTTGCGCCCCATTGAACTACAAGATGTGGGATATCACTCTTCACCCATTAATTGAAAAGAGATTTTTCACGAAATTTTTAAATACTTGAGTTTGTTTGAGGCGTGTTTAATGGTGAGTCTAGTGAAGGCTGCATATATACTGCTTACTTTACCATTAGTCCTCTTATTAACTACGATGTTTGGTGTAGTGATGGCTGAAAATCCCCGCCTAACCCCGCAAATGTTGAGGTTGGGGTTTGGCTTGTGAACGTGGAGAAAGTGGATTTGTCCGCGAGCAGCTACCGTCTAGATTTTTACCTATGGTTTAAGTTTGATCCATCAAAAATAAGCTTAGAGGAGATAAAAGAGTTTGAATTTGTCAACGGTTTTCCAACTAGGTATGAAATTAAAGCAGATGCGGAGCATGGTTATCTAGAATACCGTGTAAGAGGAGACTTTATAAAAACTTTTGACTTCTCACAATACCCTTTTGAAACGCATATGCTCACAATAGAGATTGAGCATAAGAACCTAAATGTCTCCAATCTAATCTTCAAAGTGGATCCATCATCAAACATCGATGAAAAAGCTAATATTGCTGGTTGGGAAATAGGGGGATTCAAAGCCACAGTAACTGAGCACTCCTATGGCGGGGAAGCTTATTCCAGACTCGTCTTCGGTCTTCTATTAAAAAGACCAATGCTGTCCTCTCTTGTTAAAAGCATCCTCCCAGTGGTGATTATAACAACAATATCCCTCTTAACCTTTTTCATCTCACCCCAAAACTTCAGCCAAAGGATAGGTTTGGGCGTGACAACCCTAATGTCTGCAACTGCTTTCCATCTAGCATTGCTAAGCGGCATCCCTCCCATAGGCTATTTAACTTTAGCTGACAGGATAATGCTCTCAATATATGCAATCTTCCTCTATAACCTCTCAGTCTCCGTTTACATCATGAAGCTCGTAGACAACAAAAAGATAGAAGAGGCACAAAGGTTCAATAAAAAAGCACTAAAAATGTTAGCAACCCTCATAATAATTCTGATAATAATCTTAACACTCACCTAAATCGGACAGGTATCCACTAAACTCTCCCCCTAAATAATAGTTCAAGCTTAAAATTAAGGAAGATCATCTACCACATTCGCTCACATCCCACCTAGTAGTCCCCTCCAGGTTGAAGTTTATTACGCGAAGTAACGCTATGGCGTGATCCGCATACTTACATACCCTAGCGATAGATGGGCGGAGACTGAGAAGATGGTCTAAGAAGCTTAGCGTAACTTCACCGTTGTAGCCGAAGCCAGCTATAATCCGCCTATAACCCTCAAAGCCATATATATCGAAGCCCACGCTAAGCTTACTTTCCATAGACTTAAAAGGAGGGAATATAGAAAGGGAACTTGAACCCGAGGGAACTGGAGCCGGGGATGGGATTCGAACCCATCTCGGCGGGTCTGCAGCCCGCCGCCTAACCCCTCGGCCACCCCGGCGCAGTCAATTTTATTCTTTAATCTGACTTAAATAAATAATTTTTGTGGGCTGCATACCTTTTTATAGGATCTTCATTATTTGTGCGTGGAGGACTCCGCATATTTTAAATACGGCTTCTGGGTGGACGTATCCCTGCTCAATCGCTTTTTCAACTATGTTTCGACCACATAGATTAATAATTGTGGAGGTTTTGATTAATGATAGGGCTTCGTCTATTCCAGTCTTATATCCATTATAAAATTCTTCTCTAACCTCAAAGATCACCCCGCCCTCCGTGAATTTCTTACCAAGTATGTCTGCGTCGCATATGGCTAGTAGCGTTTGGCGGCCAAACTTTGTAACCTTAACATATACTTCCAATGCTGACTCCTTCTTCTAAGCTATATACGCCTAACAGGAGATTTTGCGCCGCAAGCCTCACACACTAGAAAATTAAGCCTTTTCTCCTTAATAATTTTTGTATCAGGTCTTTTGCATATTGGGCAGTTGACGAACTCATCCATATATCGCCTAATAAGCCTATCAATAACCTCCCCCTCGAATCTTCCGTGGAAGACTGCTCTTGAGCCCTCAATTGACCCTGAGGTAGCTAGCTCCTTTAATAAATACCTTAAAACATGGTTTGGATCTCTATTCAGTATCTCGCATATATCTTTGAAGTTCTCGAGGAATGTCCTAGATCCAAATATTATACACGCTACCTTTGGAACCTCTAGCCTCTCACGCTTAAAGACCTCGCTTGGAAGCTGTTTATATGCCTCCTCCAGCATCTCCTCATAGCTTATTATATCTTCCATCCTCTTTCCCCCAAGGTCTCACTTAAAATATTTTTTGCATGAAACATAAAAAGGCTCTCTATTAAGAAGAGTTAAACGCGATAAATTTATGTTTAGTAAAGATATCAATGAGATGAAGTGGGCCTATGAAGAAGTTTGAGAATTTCAGCCAATGGTTTGATGAAATACTCTTTAATGCCGACATATTAGACAATAGATATCCGGTTAAGGGCTTCGCTGTATATAAGACATGGGGCTTTAAGATAATAAAGAGGATTCTCCAGATCCTTGAGGAGAAGCTCGATGAGACTGGTCACATTCCAATGCTCTTCCCAGTAGTTATACCGGAAGATGCCTTTGCAAAGGAGTCTGAGCACATTAAGGGCTTTAGTTCAGAGGTCTTTTGGGTTACCCATGCGGGTGATAGGGAGCTTGATAGAAGGCTCCTGCTGAGACCCACCTCTGAGACGGCCATGTATCCAATGTTCTCTCTCTGGATAAGGTCACATGCAGGTTTGCCGCTTAAGGTTTACCAGAGCGTCGCAGTTTATAGATATGAGACAAAGGCCACTAGACCCCTCCTTAGAATGAGAGAGTTCCTCTGGAATGAGGCCCACACGGCCCATAAGAACTGGGAGGACGCCGAGAGACAGGTGAAGGAGGCAATAGAAATTTATGATGGGGTCTTTAAACGTCTAGGCTTAAGTTACTTAATAATTATGCGACCAGACTTTGATAAATTCGCGGGCGCAGTATACTCAATAGCATTTGATGCATGGAACCCTGACGGTAGGGTAAATCAGATAGGTACAGTACATAACTTGGGCGAGAATTTTGCTAGGGCCTTTGAGATAACCTATGAGGATTTGGATGGAAGCCATAAGTATGTCGTCCAAACATGTTATGGTTTTGGAGTTAGTCGGGTTCTAGCGGCAATAATAGCTCAGCATAGTGATGACCATGGTCTCATACTCCCCCCCGAGGTTGCGCCAATCCAGGTGGTTATAGTTCCAATAGTTTATAAGGGGGTTGCCGAGGATGTTGAAGCTTATGCAAGGGAGGTTTATGAGATAATTAGGCGTGGAGGTTTAAGGGTTCACTTAGATGACACCCCTGATAAAACTCCTGGAGAAAAATATTATTATTGGGAGATGTTCGGCGTGCCAGTTAGGGTTGAGGTTGGCCCGAGGGACCAGAGGGAAAGGAAAGTGACCATAGTTGATAGGCTCAGCTTTAGAAGAAGAGTGGTAGAGTTAGGCGAAGTTGTTGAGACTATAAAGGGCTTATTTAATGAGATTATCGAGGGCCTTAGGGAGAGGAGCGAAAGAACACTTAAGGAGTTCATTAAGGACGTGTCTGATGCATCCGCTCTTACGAAAATAATAGAGGACAAGAAGATCGCTAGGGTCTCATGGTGTGAGAGCATAGAGTGCGCTGAGAAGATAAGGGAGATATCCGGTGGAGAGATAAGAGGCTATAGAATTGATGTTGAAGAGAAGCCTAAGGGGCCGTGCGTCATTTGTGGGAGAGAGGCAAAAAAAGTCATTTACGTGGCTAAGGCCTACTAAGATGAAAACTTAAATGTTACTGCCCGTTTTTCCAGCGCCTAAAAATATTTAGCGCTTCCTTTTCTTAGAGGGTATGGGGGTTGTTTTGGGTAATGATAGTGGCTATAATATTGTAGCCTTAGATGATGTGGCGGCGCGCTTAAGAAAAATGCTTGGTGAAGAATGGGTTATAACTGAACGTGAGCTCATAGAGAGCTATCTAAGCGACGAGACGCCTGAGCCTGTTAAGCCTAAACCAGCCGAGCGCTTAATACTCGTTAAACCAGCATCAACGGAGGAGGTATCCCTAACTCTCAAGCTTGCAAACGAGAATAAGATTCCAGTCTTCCCAGTGGGCGGAAGGACGGGCCTTGCTGGCGGGTGTATACCAACTATACCCGGCATAGTATTATCGCTGGAGCGCATGAATAAAATTGAGGTGGATGAGGAGAACCTTATGGCGGTCGCCGAGGCCGGAGCCACCCTCCGAGACCTAATAAGAGCTGCTGAGGGCGCTGGCCTCTTCTTTCCACCTCATCCAGGGGATGAGAGCGCCCAGATCGGCGGGCTAATAGCCACTAATGCTGGTGGTGTTAGAGCCGTAAAATATGGTGTCATAAGGAATTATATTAAGGGTTTGGAGGTCGTTCTGCCCTCTGGAGAGGTCCTTAATGTTGGCGGCAAACTCTTGAAGAATAATGTTGGCTATGACTTAATGCAGTTAATAATTGGTAGTGAGGGAACATTATGTGTCATAACAAAGGCTGTAATCAAACTCTTCCCAAAAAGCCAGTGTATGGTCACACTTATCGTCCCATTCAATTCTCGCTCAGACGCCCTGAAGTCTGTCCCAGAAATACTAAGGTCCGGTGTAACCCCGCTCGCCATAGAATATGTTCAATTAAATGAGATTAAAAGAGCCGCTGAACATCTTGGTGAGAGGTGGCCTATCGAGAAAGGCTTCGCCCAACTAATAATAATGTTGGATGGGATGAGGTGGGAAGAGGTTTTATCAGCTTGCGAGGAAGTGGCGCGGGTATGCCAATCATATAATGCCATAGATGTATTGATTGCAGATAGCCAAAGGGAGCAAAATAGGATTCTTAGGATAAGGAGCAACATGTATACTGCCATTAAACGCGAGCTCGTGGACATATTAGATGTGACGGTCCCCCCAGCCCGCCTGGGCGATTTAATGAATGCTGTTGATGAAATAGCCGCTAAATATGGCATTTATCTACCAGTTTACGGCCATGCTGGTGATGGAAACCTTCATGTGCATATTATGAGGGATGCTGCGAGCATGGACATAGTTGAGAAGATAAGGCATGAAATCTATATGGCGGCCATTAAACTTGGCGGCACAATAACCGGGGAGCATGGTATAGGGAAAATAAGGGTTAAGAGCCTAAATCTCCTATTAAACGAAAAATATATTGAGCTTATGAGATTCATAAAAAGGGTATTTGATCCGAACAATATATTGAATCCGAGAGACTATTTATAGGATGAATAAATTCTCCTTCCTCTCAACTCCTATAGTCGTTTCAGGGCCATGCCCCGGGCAAACCCTCGTTTCATCCGGCAGTGTGAATAATTTTCTCTTAATAGATGAGATAAGTTTCTCGTAGGAGGAGCCTGGGAGATCCGTTCTACCAATAGATCCGGCGAAGAGCGTATCCCCCGTGAAAACTATCTTCTCCTCCTCCAGGTACAGGGATATGCTCCCAGGTGTGTGGCCCGGTGTATGAAGAACTTGGATCTCAAGTTGCCCAACCTTTAATCTGTCTCCGTCCTGTAAAACTAGGTCTGCGGGCGGCGAGATAATATTTAAGCCAAGCATCCTAGATAAGTTCTTTTTAGGGTCTGTCAGCATATCTGCATCATAATGGTGCACAGCTATGATTGCCTTAGTTTCCTCCTTAACTTTTGCGTTACCGCTTATGTGATCCAGGTGTCCATGGGTATTAATTATATACTTAATCCTTAATCCTTGCTCACGAATCTTTTCAAGAACAAGCTCCTCATCAATTTTATTAAAGCCCGGGTCTATAATAACTGATTCACGGCTTTTTTTGCATACCAGTATATAGCAGTTTGTAGATAGCGGACCAACAGTTAAAGATATCATTTGCATAATCTATCACCGCGCTATTAGCGCCTTTTTCTTATGCATAAATAAGATCGGAAAGATTTAAAAGTCTCTTCTCTTGAAATTAAAATGTTAACACCTGGAGACGCGTGAGGATAAAATCGTGATAGAGTTCTGCCCAAATTGTGGAACGAGATTAACGCTTAAGCGTAAGAAGGATTCGAAGGAGAGCTTCCTCTATTGCGCTAAGTGTGGATATGAGCGGCAAGTTGAGAGCGTGATGCTGCCTGCCAGTAAGAGGGTCACAGAAGTTAAGCAGGAAGATTATATTGTCGTGATCGGTGAGAAAGAGCAGAAGCTAAAAACGCTCCCGGTAATCACAATCGAATGCCCAAAATGTGGAAATAACCTTGCATACGTTTGGCAGGTGCAGACGAGAAGCGCTGATGAGTCCTCAACACAATTCTTCAGATGCACTAAATGCGGCTATACATTCAGAGAATACTCATAAATACCCATAAAACACTTGCTTGTTAAATCCTTAGGTATGATGTCGCATCCGGGTTTATAATGATCCTTTAAAAACAGGGTAGAATCAGTTTTCCATAAATTATATAATTATATGCTTTCTGCATCCTAAGCTAAACATTTTTAGATAAACTCGTTAGTTAAAGCTTTTGAAAAAATGTGGGCGTTGGGTCTTATATACGTTGATAGCGAATTTATTTATGAATATGTTGAAGATATTGTTATCGGGTGATACGCTTGTTTAGAATGAGGGTTTCAGACACTAAAACTTTCAGGAGTGTAATTGACGCCATCTCAGCAGTTGTTGATGAGGCTACTTTCGTTATTAGCCCAGATGGTATAAGACTTAGAGCTATGGATCCATCACGTGTGGCTATGGTTGACTGGGAGATGCAGAAGACTAGCTTCGATGAATATGAGGCTGATGGAGAATCAAAGGTATGCATAAACCTAAGCGAATTCAAGAAGATTCTTAAGAGGGCTGGGAAGGATGATACTATTGAGATATCTTTGGGTGAGGAGGGCAATCAGCTTCAGGTTAAGATAAGGGGTAGATACACGCGTAGCTTCACCATACCAATACTGGAGGCCAGCGAAGAAGAGGTTCCTGAACCTAGGTTAACATTTAACGCAAAGGTTGTGTTGACGGCCGATGACTTCTATGAAACTCTTAGAGATGCCGAGCTAGTTAGCGACAACGTTAGGATAGAGGCTGATGAAGATGGTCTCGTGATGAATGCTAAGGGCGATGTTGCTGGCACAAGAATAGAGATGAAGAAGGGGAGCGACGCCCTTATATCCATGGAGGTTAAGGAGCCGTCTAAGGCAACCTTCAGCCTAAGCTACCTGACAGACATCGTTAAAGTGGCGTCTGATACATCGGACATCGTCACATTAGAGTTCTCAACAGATATGCCCCTAAGATTAGACTTTAGACAGCGATATGATGGAAAACTTGTTTACCTTCTAGCGCCTAGAGTAGAGGTCGAGTAGAACCTTTAAATCCACAGATTTCTGGAGAAAAAGATGTTAACGCTAAGTGACCTTGCGAAATATCCTTTTCTACCAGAGGCTGCTGAGGAAGTTAAAAGGCTAGACTTTAGTATAGAAAGCCTCCTGCAGCCAGATTATGCACCTATACTCCATAGAGCTGAAGAGAGAATAGTTGAAGCTTTAACAAAAAGTCCGCCCGAGGTAAGCTACGACCCGCGCAGGCATAATGAAAATGTAGAGGTTCTATCCTTTCCAGCAGCGATAATACTTGTCTCAGCGGTTGCCAGCGATTACGTTAAGAAGAGGTTTGCTTTGGCTGAGGCTCGGAGAGCCTATAATCTCCTTAAGGTCGAGGATGAAGAAAAAATAGTTGAGATTGCGAAGAGGTTTGGCTGGAGAATAAGGTTGGCTGGAATTAGCCTTGGCTTAGAAAAATTTGATTTCGCCCTGCACTTCGTAGATTATCTTAGAAATGCATCTTCATTCCATGAGAAGGGTTGGAAGCTTGTTAACAGGCTTGTTATAAGGGGTGAGGTTTACCTTTCAAAGCAGGATGTTGCTCGGCTCCTCCAGGAGGAGATTAGGCGTTACATTGAATCTAAAATAGATCCAAAGATGCGCTCAATCCTTCCAGAAGAGATTGTTGAGCGGGCTAATTCGATTAGGAAGGGTTATGCGGAGAACATTAGAGAGGAACCATTCAATATCGAGTCTCTCTTTTCGTCAGGGGTGGAGAGCGATTTCCTTCCGCCATGCATGAAGGAACTTTATGGAGCCCTTTTGGCTGGAAGACATTTGCCGCACATTGGCCGATTCACCATCACCGCTTTTCTCTTAAATATAGGCATGGATCCAAACCTAATCATAGACCTCTTCCGCAAGTCCGCAGACTTTAATGAGAGGATGACCAGATACCAGATTGAGCATATTGCTGGGCAGAGGGGTTCTGGGACAAAATATGTTCCCCCGAAATGCGATACACTGCAGACCCATGGTCTATGCCCGGGAATGGACGATTTATGTAAAAGGGTTAGACATCCCTTAACATATTATCTTAGAAAGAAAAAGAGAAGAGCTGGCTGATCCTGATGAGCGAGCCTAACAACATATCGTTTATACGAGAAATGTTCTCCGATTTCTATAGTAAGAACGCTGATAAAATTGAGCCGCCAAAATCTATCGAGAACAGAGAGTTCGGCTTCTCCCTGTTCAAAGAAAACGTTATGGTTAGACATAAGAGCTTCGCTAGGATCGAGGATTTAAGGGATTTCATTAAGAAGAATGTTCCCTCAAATGTTTATTACTCATCAGCCTACTATAGTTTTCCTGAGGCGAAGATGGATGAGAAGGGCTGGCTTGGCTCCGACTTATTCTTCGATATAGACGCCGACCACATACCGACAAAATGTAATAAAATGCATGATTCATGGGCTTGTAAAAGCTGTAACTTTGAGGGTAGAGGAAAGGCTCCGGAGAAATGCCCAAATTGTGGAGGCGAGAGCTTTGATGAAAGGACGTGGCCGTGCGAAGTGTGCTTGGAGGCAGCCAGGGTTGAAACAATAAAACTTATAGATATATTATTGGAGGATTTTGGCCTCTCGGCTGACGAGATAAAATGCTCCTTTAGTGGTCATAGGGGTTATCACGTTGGTGTTGAGAGCGATATAGTCCTTGAATTAGATGCACTTTCCCGGAAGGAAATAGTTGATTATATAACCGGAACCGGAATAGACGCCGTCTTCCATGGGCTTGATGAGATTAGAAGTGGCTCCTCGAAAATAATTGTCGGCCCAAGCCTAGATGACCCTGGTTGGCGTGGGCGTGCTGCAAGGGGGACATATGACTTCCTTCTAAGAGCGTCTGCTAGCGAGCTTAAGAGTCTTGGGATAAAGAAAAACGTAGTAATGGAGCTCGTCGAGAAGAGAGATGCCATTCTAGAAAGTTGGAGGCGGGGTGGCCCGTGGAATACTGTGCGTGGCTTGGGGATAAAAGGCTGGGGAAAAATCATTCAGCGAGGGGCCTCCCTCCAATCCGCTAATATAGATACCGTTGTGACGGTGGATATTCATAGGCTTATACGGTTGCCGGGGACACTTCATGGCAAGACAGGTCTACTAAAAATTTCTTTCCCGGTGAGCCGGGTGGAGGAGTTTGACCCGCAAAAGGAGGCTATTGCATTTAAGGCTGGTGAGGTCAAAGTATATGTTGAGGAGGCCCCAGAGCTTAGGTTTGGGGATGAAATCTTTGGGCCGTTTAAGAGCCAAGCTGTCACGCTGCCGACTCAGGTAGCAATATTCCTCCTCTGTAAGGGTGCTGCTAGAGTGGTAGATTAATATGTATGATGACCTCTTTAGCGCATGGAAAAGAGAAATGGAGAGCCCAGAGATACAACCTCTTCCCAAAGATTTCTACACACGCTTGGCTGATTATATGCGCTGGATCCGTGAAGAGAGGCGCATGATGGATGAAGAGAGTCTCAGAGGCAAGCTTATCCAGCTCGAGGAGGAAAACGTTAAGAAAATGATTACTGACCTAATCCAGACAAGATACATGAAAATTCTGCAGATTATTATGGCTGGCGGAACGCTACCATTAAGTTCGCTGACGGAGGAGGAAGAGAAACTATATAGCAGCTTGATGGCGGGCAGGAGGGCCCTCGAGACCATCTTAAACGACATCTTGTTCGGCCAGAGGCCAAGGATCAGGCAATCTGCGCCAAGCGGCTTCGCAGTTATTCGAATACTTAAGGAGATCCCCCAGATAGTTGGCGTGGATATGAAAGTATATGGTCCCTTCAAACCAGAAGATATAGCCGTTCTTCCTGAAGAGAATGCTCGGGTTTTAGTAAAGCAGGGTGCGGCTGTTGAGGTAGACGTGAGAGAATAGGTTGACCCAACAATACATTTATCAAACATTTGTTATTTCTATTATCTCTCTCCTAAATTTTAGAATTAGGATGAGGATTGTGATGAGCAGAAGAATCGAATATGTTATTAGGGCTATGAGTCGCACATTTCTTGCTATAAACAGAGCTGTTGAGAGGAATAACCGCGTTTTGTCTGGGGGCGCAATACCGGAAACAACTGTCCAGTAAAATAGCTCGGAGATCTTTTTGAATGGCTGTAGGAATGGGTTCATTGGGCTGATGCTGCTTATGGCTTTTTCCACACTAATTAAGAGTGACTGGTAAGCGTATATGTCTGGCAGATTGAAGCCCCACATATTAAATCTATCGAATAGTGACCTGTTGGCGGCTAAGCTTAAGTAGTAGCATAGCATCACGTTGTTCTCGAGATTTACGCCTTTTATAAGCCTAAAGAATCTAGCATAGTATTCTAGCCCACCGTAATCTTTCGCTAGCTCGCTGACAATATGATATGCTGACACATACAATACTGTAACCTCCCTAGGCGCATAATATGGCGACCATTCCGCAAGAAAACCGAGGTTACTTCTCCCCGAGATCCCGAGCCTCCGAATGAATCCATAAATCTCCTCTTTAATCATGCTAGCCCCCACATAACCAATCTCCTCCGCAACCTCTATGCTAACAAACTGCGCCATCCCCTCATGAAACCATAAAAGCTTCCCAGGCGATATCCCCGCCTTCCACATGAAGTGATGTATAATCTCATGTAAGGCTACCACCTCTAAGTAGCCCTCAACATACCGCGTGAACATGAGATTTATATATATGTCCCCCAGCTTCCCTCCTTTGAATGGGATGTAACCGCCCACCGACATGAGCGTAGAAAAGTCTGGGACGAAGAACCTTGCCCTAACGCTGTCAAGGGTCACATTAAATATGTTGACAAGGATGTTATATGTCAATTTATAGAAGCTCATAACCTTCTGGGCATACTCTTTATAGCGTGGAGCAGTAGTAAATTCGAATACTCCATCTTTCAGAACTATGGCATCTACCTTTTTTGCTGAATCAAAGCCTATCTGTATTCTTAGAAGGTTTTCGCCCGCTGGAAGGTTCCTAAAGAATACGTGGCTTGAGTTTGAGTTCTCATCTGCTCTATAGACACCATTTTTTCCAAGAGCTATCGCCTCCCCCCTTCTCGCCTTAAACACATCTGAAAATACTACCGTTGCGTTAAACATATTTCCCGGCTCAAATCCTATCTGCGGAGAATAAAATATTCCCCGCGTTGACTCCGACTCTACAACCATCGCGGCTAAAGGAAAATCATACTCTATAATGATTTCAAAACCCATCCTATCCGAGACAAAATCAAATTTCAGCACACTATAAAAGTAATAGTTTAAGCCCGTATACTTCTCTGGTTCGTCAATCACCCAGCTAAGGAGGCTACCATGAATTGTTCTATTAACCCACTTAATAAACCTTGGAACGAGAACCCATGAGGATCCCCTCCTCAGACTGCTGCTGTAAATTATCCTATTATGAGCGTTCCCCTCCTCATCAACTAAGAACTCATACCTAAAGGTGCCCCCCTTATTAAAAGCACCATAATCTAATCCAGCAACCATCAGCATATCATCTAAACAATGCATAGACAGAACAACCAATAAAATCAGCGCTAAAACGCAGAACTTGGGCGGAAACTTCATAACCCCGCCGCACAAATACTACCCCTCATATAAACATGTATCAAATCTTCAAGTAAACTTATATAGGTGCTATTAGCAAAATTTATATTGGGAATCGCATAATTGCAAAATTGCAGAAACCCAAAAATGCACCTCACCAACAGACTGTTGGTGGGGGAAGGGTGAAAGTGAGAGTTACCCTCTCACAATGATCACCACGCATAGGCCAACGCCAAACAGACACCAAACCTAAGTAGACCCGACACGCCGACGCCGCCTGGTGGATGGCTCGGCTTGGGCGCCG
>JAGTQD010000024.1 GCA_018396405.1 Candidatus Bathyarchaeota archaeon | reverse complement strand
CGCTCATCCCTATTCTCTGCAAGGATTACGCCACCCTGGGGCCCAGGGAAGGTTTTGTGTGTTGAAGCCGTAACGAAGTCAGCGCCTTCTCTAAGGGGATCTTGAAACTCTCCACCAGCTATTAATCCAAGCACATGGGCCGCGTCATAGACAAGATAGGCGCCGACTTCATGGGCAACCTCGCTGAGCTCTTTGACTGGATGTGGAAATAGGAATAGGCTTCCACCAAGAGTTACTATCCCGGGCTTAGCGGCCCTGATAATCTCGGCTGATTTTCCTGAATCTATATTCATTTCATTAATATTATACGCTAATTCTATATTCTCTAAACCCAAAACCATCCCGGCGAGACCAGTGTAGTCATGCGAGATATGCGCCCCAGCGCTTAATGGAGCAACAACCATCTTCCTATTCTTCGTGGCAAGGGATATCCCCTTAAAGGCAGCCAGGTTAGCGTGCGTCCCCGAGACTAGGCGTACATCAGCCCAATTACACTTAAATAGCATCCTCATTAGATCCGTCGTGCAGTTCTCTATAACCGTGATATATTTTTGCCCCTGATAATACCTCTTTTTAACATGCCCACTCAGATCATTTTCGCCCTCAGCATATCTGCACTCAAGATCCATTGCTAACTGTAGCATCTCTCTAACAGCCGGAGACTTCAAGCCCTCGCTGGCTATGAGGTTTATGCACTCTTCACCCCGATACTTCTCATGTCTCT
Source organism: Candidatus Bathyarchaeota archaeon (assembly GCA_018396405.1). Taxonomy (GTDB): domain Archaea; phylum Thermoproteota; class Bathyarchaeia; order Bathyarchaeales; family DTEX01; genus DTEX01. Next base: position 16,159 of record JAGTQD010000024.1, on the reverse strand, counting down.
CGCTTGCCTCAATGAGCTCAAGCGCGATCTTAAAGAACTCTTCCATTAAACACCACCCTCACAGACAAGTTTTTTAAAAGAATAATTTCAAATATTTATCATTTATGCTTTGGTCGCAATAATTATGCTGTGGCTAGCGCTCAAGAATAAACGTCTTTTTCGTTACAGGTCTTTCCTCAATCTTATGGATGAGCATATCCATTCGTTCTCCCACACCTATGGCCGGCGTCTCCTCAAAAATTTTTATGGGCTTATCAAGCATGCTAGCCCTCTCGGCATATATTGTTACTAGTGGTTCTCCCTTTGAGACTTTATCTCCTATCTTTTTATGCAGCATGATGCCAGCACCCTTATCTCTTGGCGCACCAGCTAACCTAGCGGCCTCAACTATTAGGGAATTGTCTATCCATAAGACCACTCCACTCCTCCTCGAATAAATAGTATATCTCTGGGAGCCTAGGGCTATATCTTCTGGAGTTATCTTTGGGTTCCCGCCTTGAGCGCTTATAATCTCCCTGAGCTTCTCCTCAGCTCTTCCACTCTCTAGGATTTTAAGGGCTAGTTCTCGCCCTCCATTATTGCTGGCTTTCCCACTCATCTCCAATAATATGCCAGCTATATGGGCAGCCTTATCAATCAAGTCATGCGGCTTACTCCTCCCCATTAATACATTAAGCGCCTCCCATGCCTCGAGGGCAGGCCCAATAGTATATCCGATTGGCTGCTCCCCATAAGTTATCGCACATTTAACTTTAATTCCAAGCCTCCTACCCAACTCAATAAAGTCCTTCGCCAGTAAGTCTGCCTCCCCAATGGTCTTCACTTTCGTCCCCCTTCCAGTCGGTATATCTATCACCAAGAGATTTGCGCCCACAGCCTTCTTTTTGCTCATTATTGATGGGAGGAGGAGCGGATCTATTGATAACGGATGCTCAACCCTTATGAAAATATCATCTGCCGGCGCCAGATCGAGGGCCCCACCCCAAACAATGCATCCATTTGTCTTCTCTACAACCTCACGTACCTCATCTATCCGAAGATTGACTGGCATTATGGATTCAGCTCTATCCGCGGTGCCAGCAGCGGATGTTATTGCCCTAGAAGAAGATTTGGGTATTGTTAAGCCCGAAGCTGCGATAATTGGGACTACTAAAAGGCTTGTCTTGTCTCCTGGGACGCCGCCTATAGAGTGCTTGTCCACTATAAGCGGCTTCTTTAAGTCAAGCCTGCTTCCAGTCTCAACCATAGCGAGCGATAGGCTTGTAGCCTCATCCAGATCTAGTCCAAAAGTGTGAAGAGATATTATGAAGGCTGCTATCTCTACCTCACTAAGTCTCCCCTCAACAACATCCTTAACTATCTCATATATTTCCTCATATGTCAATTTTCTGCCACCCAGTCTATTTCTTATATGGTAGACGGAGGCTGGGAAACCCATAGCTTCAACATAAACTTCCTCTCCACCCTTTAGACCGAGATAACTCTTGACCTCATTATACACGCCGACATATCCCCTTGGTATGCTCTCAACCGCCAAATTAACTATCGCGATAATATCCCTGTTATCCTTTGAGAGCTTAACCCTGCTGAACCCTGATACGCCGATCTCCTCAGCATCCTCACGATTCAAAACAACAATAAACTTTCCACCCGACTCTAAATCGAGCGGCTTAACTATGAGCTTCATCACGAAGCCTCCACAGATAAAGTAAATGACTTAATAATAAAAGGCTTCAGTTTTAACCCCTCTTTAAGTAAATTTTAATGTCCATAATTCTCATATTTATACGTGAGGGTGTCCATGATTGTCTAATTTGAAACTCATATATGTTGTCATTGATGGAATGGGGGACCTACCAATAGAAGATCTAGGAAACAAGACGCCTCTCGAGTTCGCTGAGACCCCCAATATGGATTTCCTTGCCAGTAAAGGCAAACTTGGCCTCATGTATACGGTTGGGCGGGGCATCGCTCCGGAGAGCCATGTAGCTGTAATATCAATTTTAGGATATGATCCCCACTCATACTACATCAGAAGGGGGCCAATAGAGGCCTATGGAGCTGGCTTAGATGTAAGGGATGGATACTTAGCACTAAGGTGCAATTTCGCAACATTGGGCCCGAAGGGAGTCATAATTGATAGAAGAGCTGGAAGAGATCTAACAAACGAGGAGGCTTTCGAGCTCGCACAGGCAATTAATAGGATGGTTAGACTGGAGTCTCACCCAGCAGAATTCGAGTTTAAAAGCACCGTAAATTACCGCGGTGCCCTAGTGATAAGGGGAAAAATACCGCTCTCAGACAAAATCTCAGTTATGGATCCCGTATATACTAGTATTGCAGGGATAGAAGTTGCGAAGATGAGCGCCAATATGATCTTAAGAGAATGTGTTCCATTAGAGGATAGCGAAACTGCAAGGGTCTCAGCAGATCTCGTAAACGAGTTTGTTTTTAAGAGTCATATGGTTTTAGATAAGCATGAAGTTAATAGAAGGCGTGAGGCTAGAGGTAAGCTTAAAGCAAACGCGGTTATCGTGCGGGGTGCTGGTAACGCTCTTCCGAAGCTCTTCAACATATGCGAAAAGTATGGGGTCAATTTTGCATGCTTGGCGGACATGCCAGTTGAGAAGGGCGTTGCTAGACTCTCCGGAATGCATTTAATCGAGGTACCATTCCCCTCAAGTGATCTGGCACATGACTGCCTAATTAGGGCTGAGAAACTATTAAGCAACCTAGAAAAATATAACTGCTTCTATATACACATTAAAGGGCCAGATGAACCTGGACACGATGGAAACAGCCTACTTAAAGCTAAGATGATCAGTATGATAGACGAGTTCTTCTTTGGAAGAATATTACCTAGAATCGACTTAAAGGACACGGTGATATGTGTGACAGCCGACCACTCAACACCCTGCAAATTAAGAGCACATACGGATGATCCAGTTCCATTACTAATCTCCGGCGGAAAAATCGAGAGTGATGGAATAGAAAAGTTCTCGGAGAAAGAGTGCCGACGCGGAAGCATAGGAGTGCTAGAGAGTGGAACAATGCTAATGCCACTATTAATAAAGGCAATAAAAGGCAAAAGCATTTAATAGACCATAGAATTTATTAGCGCGTAACACCATAATTAATCATGGACGGCGGGTCTCAGGCGGGGGGCTAGGGGTCCCCTGAGAGGCAAACGGCCTCGACCGCAAACCCCCTATACGGCGGGCCGAAAGCTGAGGTGAGACGCGTAAGGCCGCAGTCCTAGCCAACCCTAAACGATGAATACTTGTCCTCTGGGGCTGACGGTCGCGGGGCACCCCTCGTAGGAGGGGTGTAACCGCGTTTGCCGGGCGAACCCGGCCAGGCCCGGGAGGGAGCAACCTAAGCCTGGACGTTCAGTGCTCAGAGGGGTGCGGGTATGAGTGGCGGGTTGGCTTAGGCCTGTGGATACTGCGCGTCGAGCCTCGGTGACCCGCCGTCCAAAAATCTTTAAATTTATTTTATGGAGAGGTTTTGGAGCATTTTGCATGCTTGGCATATCTCGCCTACAGTCATCTCTCCACAAGTTTTGCATGGTTTTAGGTTTACTTCGATTCTAGTCTCCTTCATCTTCTCTCTTATCTTTTCAGCCGATCTAAAGATTGTGTATTTTGTTCCAGGATGCTTCTCCTCAAGCCTATTGAGCATATTTCTTATGTCATTTCTTAGGGCTTCTCCAGCATAGGGGCATGGGTTCTCTTGAAATCTTATTCCCTTCAAGTATGCGTATAGGGTCACCTCTTTCTCTAAAATTTCGCAAAGCGGCTTAACCCTGGGTATAAATCCTTCTTTCTCATCGAAGGTCGGTCCAGCCCTAGTTATCCTTGCTAGGTCTCCATGAATTATGTTAAGCATGAAAGTTTGTATCTCGTCATCGAGGTTATGGGCTACGGCAATTTTTGTTGCGCCAACCTTCTTAGCCAATATATTAAGTGCCTTTCTCCTTAGAACCCCACAGTAGGAGCAGGGGGTCAAATTGTCTCTTAAAGCCCTAATCTTTTCGACAATCTCGTCTAGCGTGTAACCATAAAGTTCTCTAAATGAAATTATGTGGTGCTCAACGCCCAAAATTTTACAGTTTTCTGAGGCTATTTTAATGGCTTCATCTCTATAGCTCTCTATCCCTTCATCAACTGTGATCGCGCATAATGATGCCTTTGGGAAATCCTTCTCAATCCTCGCCAATATGTGCAGTAAACTTACACTGTCCTTCCCACCTGATACTGCCACCGCAATCCTATCATCAAATTTTAGCATCATGTATTTGGCGATTGTTGCCCTGACTTTATTTTCAATTGATTCAATGAAGCACCTACTGCAGAGTTTCTCGCCAGAGTAAGCCCTAAAATAAAATGCTTCTCTAGCTCTGCATGAAGTGCATTTAACTGAGACCACGCTCATCTTCATTCCAGCAGTCACTCAGATACTTGATAACATTATATTTGCAACAAGTAGAAAAATTGATAACATATTAAAAAATCTCTTTAGTATAATTCCTTTAGGAAACTTCTCAAGTGAGCATTGGAGCAATCTATCGCCATCAAGATATGGGATCGGGAGCATATTAAATATTGCGACGCTAACTAGCACTATAAATAGCCAGTTTAGTGTAAGATATAGATGTGTGTCAAATATATAGCCAAGCCCAAGCTTACTCGGATAATATGGAAGCGATGAAACTAATCCAATGATGGCCCTTTGCCCTCCTCCAGGACTCGGCATAGCGATTACCGTGAAATCCCCTCTCCCTGTCCTCACAACAATTCTTTCTCCTGGCCTAATATTAGACATAAAATCCGCCAAATCCTGTAGGGTGTGGATTCTTTGGTCGTTTAATGAATATATAATATCCCAAGGTCCGATACCCGCCTTCTCCAGCGGCCCTCCCTCAAGAGTTTCGAGGATTATTAAGCCCGAGGGGCTTTGAATGAAGAGCCCTGAAAGGAGGAGGAGAATTATTAGTCCGCTGAGCATGTTTGACGCTGAGCCAGCTGAGAAAATCTTCATTCTAGTGATAATTGAAGACTTTTTTAATTCATTCTCGTCTGGTTCAACGAAGCCGCCAAAGAAGAAAGCTAGCAATAACATTCCAGCGGACTTTATATTTACATCCTCGCTTAAGGCGATTATCCCATGCGCAGATTCGTGGAGAAGAACTGTTATTACGACAGCGATCAGAAAATATGGTAGCCAGTATAGTTTAAGGGTTACCCCAGGTATAACCAAGGTTGCTGATGAAACCCGCTCGTAAAAGAGAGCCGCCCTAATAATATTCCATAAGAAGAATATTAATGAAAAGCATGTTAATCCAAAACCGATTATTATGCTCATCCAAGAAAAGGTTCTCCAGAACCTTCCCCACTTTCTCGAATATTTATAGAGGAGATTTCTAAATAACTTTGATTCCCACTTAATGAAGAATGGCTGGATGCTTAAACCATATTTATTTTGAAGAAGCCTTCTGCCGATAAAATATACGAGTAGCCAGAATATTATGAAGGAGATTAGAAAAACATGAATGTCATTCAATGTGTAACACCATATGACTTTTACAGATAAATAAATATATTATGATGGAGATTAATGTTATCTTGAGGTAAATGTGATGAAGTGCCAGCACGGTGAGGTTGAGCTTTTAGGAGAGCAAAGGGGCGAGAGATCTGTTAACAAGTATTTTAGGTGCCTAAAATGTGGCAATATCCTAATATTATCAGAAGATAATGTTCTCTACGAGGTGCCTAAGAGCCAGTAGATTTCTGCCCCAACACAATCTCTAGAGAATTATATAAAGAGAATTAACATAAGGCATATATGCCGCTTATTAAGAATAAATTCTAAAAACTAGTGTTTATGGTGTGGGTTAGAATGAGCAACAGAGTTGTCATCGTGAGTGGTGTTAGGACAGCTATAGGAAACTTTGGCGGGGCATTAAGAGATATCCCGGCAGCTAAGCTTGGCGGCATAGTTATCAAAGAAGCGCTTAAAAGGGTTGGCCTTAGACCAATAGTCAACGAGAGAATAAGAAAATACGCCCCAACCCCATTTAGGGACGTTGGAATGATAGATCTTGAGAAGCAATATTATGACTACGATAACTCTCTGACCGGCGTGTACATAGACGAGGTTATTATGGGAAATGTTCTCCAGGCTGGCCAAGGGCAGAATCCAGGGCGCCAAGCCGCGATATACGCTGGGATACCAAAGGAGACCCCGGCTTTCACAGTTAATAAGGTCTGTGCATCCGGGTTAAAGGCAATAGCGCTCGGAGCCCAGGAAATAGCCCTCGGCGAAGCTGAAATCGTCGTTGCTGGTGGAATGGAGAACATGAGCCAAGTGCCATATGGATTGCCAAAAGCCCGCTGGGGGTATAGAATGGATATTAACGTGAAGGCTGATCTATTTGACCTAATGGTTCTTGATGGGCTATGGGAGATATTTTATGGCTATCATATGGGCTACACTGCGGAGAACATAGCTGAAAAATATGGAATCTCTAGAAGGGAGCAGGATGAGATAGGCGTCATGAGTCATCAAAGGGCCCTGAAGGCGATAAGGGAGGGCATATTTAAGGAGGAGATAGTCCCAGTCACAATTCCGCCGGCAAAGAAGGGCGAGCCGCCAAAAATATTTGATACAGATGAGCGCCCAAGAGAAACAAATATGGAACTAATGGCCCAGCTACCACCAGTCTTCAAGAAGGATGGAACCGTAACCGCTGGGAATGCGAGTGGCATTAACGATGCCGCAGCAGCAGTTGTCCTCATGAGTGAAAGGAAGGCTGAGGAGCTCGGCTTGAAACCTCTAGCCTACATTAAATGTTATGCCTCAGCTGGCGTGGACCCAGCGTATATGGGGCTCGGGCCAGTTCCAGCTGTTAGGAAGGTCTTAGATAAAGCTGGATTGACGATAGATGATATAGATGTCGCGGAGCTTAACGAGGCATTCGCAGCCCAGTTCATAGCATGTCAGAGAGAGCTTGGTCTAGACCTAAATAAAACCAACCTTCATGGAAGCGGCATATCGCTCGGGCATCCTATAGGCTGCACTGGAACGAGACTCGTGGTTACATTAATACACGAGATGAAAAGAAGAAATCTAAAAACAGGCTTAGCAGCCCTCTGTATAGGCGGAGGGCAGGGAATGGCAATGCTGCTAGAGAGACCTTAACTATCTCCATAATCAAGAGAACTCGATTAACACCCACATTTATTTCCTCATACTTCCATTTCTCCTTTTTATCACCCGCTTATTAGATAATTTTCTCAGAGATATTGATGGAAAAGGTTGTTGGCTTTGGCTAAGAAACCTCTAATCCGCGCTGAGAGAATTGAGGTTAATTATAGTGCTGAGCATTGGAAATTATTAGGGGATCTGAGAACTAAAGCCATAAATCTCATGGAGGCGCTTAGAAAATTTAGTATCCCCTGTATTGTTCATGGTAGTATTGCCCGTGGAGATGTATCGCCGAAGAGTGATATAGATGTGTTTATTCCGGAAACCTATTCCTCATTCACAATTGAGAATACTTTAAGGCTATCTGGATTTCCGATTATCAGGCGAATATTAGTTCAGGCAACACCCTTCTATGCGATTAAAGCCTATATTGAAGTTGATGAGAAGACAATGGTTTCTTTCCCACTCTCAAAAATGAGGACTGTCGAAAGGGAGTTCTATAAATTTAGTGGCGAGGCAAGCTTAGAGATGCTGAAGAGGAATATTAGGGTGCCTGGCGTGGATAAAAGGTTAATGCTTATTGAGCCAACCGAGAGTGGCCATATTGAGAGCAGCATTATTGGACAGGAGGATAGAGTAGCCAAAATTCTTGGGGTATCCGTTGAAACGGTGCTTAATAGAGTACACGTTCTCCTGCGCAGAGACGCTGTGGGGAGAACAGGCTTATTTATTGAGAGAGAATTATCTCCAGATGAAACCTTCGAAGCCGTGTTAAAGAGGTTAGCCGATAAAAACCCAGCTTTAAGAAGGAGATTAAGGGAGAGTTAATGCCCCCACTAAAGTAGATCGCGCAGGTAGATTTTGAAGGGACCAAGCTTTCCTCCATAATTGCCAGCAGATATTCTAATAACTCCTGGAACCTTGATCGCAGCCCTAACGCCCTCCGCCATGGCAGCCTTAACTTCCTCCAAGCTTAATCCATTTATAACTATTTCATATATCGTGTTTACCCCCTCTGGAACCCGGCTATCCGCCACAACGCCCCTCAATTTTGGACAGTATAAGTGGTTCGTTGATGCTGGAATCTTATATTTGAGTGAGCCAACTTTTGAGCCTGATCGGCATATACCCCCAGGGAAAGGCATTATCACACCCTTAACGTTCCTTTTTATAGCCTCAACAGCAGCCTCGGCAGCCGCCAAACAGGACTTTAAGTCCCTCGCCATTATAAAGAAGTTTCCTCCAGCAACGCCCTTCTTTACACCAAAGCTATTCTCAACTAAAAACTCGCCCTCCATAACTGGTATGCGCCACATTTTCCGTCCATATAACTCATCAAGCTTTTGAAAGCCATCGCCAAAGTATCGTAAGCTCCTCCCAACCTTAAGTTTCCTAGCGGTTCCCTCCAGAGCGTCGAATACGGCTGTCGTCGGGCATGTCATAACACATTGTCCTATTCTAGCAATCATCTGCCTCTTTAAATCGCTTCTTGTTCGATGGTAAACATGTATTAGTATACCAACCCTCCCATCCGGGGTCTCTTCTGGAGGGACAAGCCGTTCTATCCCAGCCTCGGCTGGTGAGCCTATTATTGAGGACGCGAAGCCAACTGCGCTCTCAGCAGCCCTAACAGCCCACTTTTCATTCTCAGCGGTTATCAGAACCCTACTCACCCACATCTCAAACATTTCTGCAAAGGTATCTTCAATCTCCACATCGCCACATTTTAGGGTGGACAACCAATATCGCCTCCGCCATTTTTACTTAGTTAATATGTTTTTATTAATTAAGGTTTAAAGAAAGAAAGATAAATATCTTGATAGAATTTAGATGAAATAAAGTGGCTGGATGGTTTCGGGAATGGAGTTTATTCTTATTACTGGAAGAACAATTGATCAGGGCAAATTTAAGGAGCATGCTAAAATTACTGAGAAATATATGGAGAGCGTAGCTGTTTGCGAAATGCACATTGATGACATGATGAAGATTGGCGTGAGGGATGGGGACAATATTAAGGTTATAACGAAGGACGGGTCAGTTGTCGTTAAAGTTAAGAGATCTAAGAGGATTAAAACGCCAGGCGTAGTTTTTATACCATTTGGTCCATGGGTTAACTCTATATTACCCTCAGAGACAGAGGGCACAGGGATGCCGCAATTAAAGGGATTTAAGGTTAGAATTGAGCCGACGAGTGAGCCAGTTCCAGATATAAAAGAATTACTTCTGAAAACTTATGGGAGTAAAAAATAGAAGGGAAGGAGGATGCAGGTCGTTTCAGGCGTTTTATGCCCATTTTGCGGGTGCTGCTGTGATGACCTTGAGGTAATTGTCGAAAATAATACTATTGTTGATGTTAGGAATGCATGTGCTCTTGGAGCTTCAAAATTTATGGAGTATGCCACGCATAGGAATACTAAGCCCCTTATAAGGAAGAATGGTGAGTTAGTGGAAACAACCCTTGATGAGGCGATAAAACAGTGTGCTAAGATTCTTGCGGAGGCATCTTACCCGCTCTTGTATGGTTGGAGCAACACTAGCTGCGAGGCAATAAAGGTTGGTTTAGAGCTTGCTGAAGAGGTAGGTGGCGTTATAGACAATACCTCTACCGTCTGTCACGGTCCCTCAATCTTAGCGATACAGGAGGTTGGAATACCTGGATGCACCCTTGGGCAAATAAGGCATAGGGCGGACTTGATAATTTATTGGGGGAGCAACCCATGGAGCGCCCACCCACGCCACCTAGAGCGTTATACAGCCCTCTCCGAGGGAAGGTTTCAGCGCGCAGCATGGAAGCGCTATCTTTCACGCCTAATTCTCGAATCCGCAAGGAAGAGGAGGTATAGAGCGGCGGGCAGAGTTCTTAAGGGAGGAGCTGCAGCATTACCTCCTACCGAAGAAGAAAGACGGATGCTACCCCCACCAGAAGAGAGAAAGCTAGTTATTATAGACGTCCAGAAAACTAGGTCAGCCGACCTAGCCGACATATTCATCAAAGTTGAGCCGGGCGGAGACTATGATGTCCTACAAGCCCTCAGAGCTCTAATCCGGGATGAGGAGCTTGACGTGGATAGAGTTGCAGGAGTTCCAATTGAGGAGCTTGAGGAGCTTGCAGACTTGATGGTTAACTGCAGGTTTGGCATAATCTTCTTTGGGCTTGGATTAACAATGAGTGTTGGAAAGTCTAGGAACGTTGAAGCTGCGATAAAATTGACCAGAGATTTAAACATGTATACCAAGTTCCTCATTATGCCAATGAGGGGGCACTTCAACGTGACCGGAGCGAACATTGTCTTCACCTGGCAAACCGGATATCCATATGCAGTCGACTTTTCCCATGGATACCCAAGATATAACCCGGGCGAAACATCAGCCATAGATATCTTATCTAGGGGGGATGCTGATGCGGCGCTTATCGTGGCCTCAGATCCAGTCTCAAGCTTCCCAAGAAGGGCTGTTGAAAACCTCGTTAAAATGCCGCTCGTAGTCATCGACCCATGTATGACGCCGACAGCACTCATGGCTGATGTAGTCATTCCATCAGCTTTCGTCGGAATAGAAGCTGAGGGGACAGCATACCGCATGGATCATGTGCCGCTCCCGTTAAAGAAGATTGCTGAGCCACCTAAAGGCGTTCTCCCAGATGCGGAAATACTCCAAAGAATACTTCATGAAGTGAGAGAAATTAAGGGTGTCTCCTAATTCGCAGATTTCAAAAGAAAGATAAAGATTATAATAACTTATTAATCTTATCGTCATAATTTTCTTAATTATTTAGTTAGCGGAAAATCAGAATAATTTTAAAGGCTACTTGAGAGATAAATATTAAGTTAGGGTGAGAAGATGGTTAAGCCGAAAACATATCCGCTCTTTTATGGTGGAAGGCGAATGCACTGGGCCAAGGGGGCTGTTGCCAATGGTTTTGTTTTCCTAGCTGGCACTGAGGGGATAGACCCAGAGACGCTGAAGCCAGTTGAGGGAATAGAGGCACAGACGAGGTTGGCTCTGGAGAAGATTAAGGCTAGGCTTGAGGAAATGGGCTCATCACTACATCATATTGTTAAAATGACATATTATATAGTTGGGGACTTCCCTGAGGGCATAGTGGCCTCAGAGAAATATCAAAGAATGGCCAAGATCAGAGACGAGTTCTTTAGGGAGAATGGTATAGATCCATCAGACATACCATCTGATCTCATAGGCGTCACCGCGCTTGGCAGGAAGGGCATGGAAATAGAGATAGCCGTCATAGCAACCCTAAAAGACCCGGAATGAAAACTATCTGAGAAAATCAACTTTTAAGCCCATATTTTTAACTGAAGCCTAAATTTGAACTTTGGTTCCGGGTAATTCCCCATTTAACGGGCTTACCACTCACATCAGTAGATCCATTAAGTAATTGCCACCCTAGCTTCAAAGAAAACTGCTTTCCAAGTCAGAATTATTAGAAGCTTTGTGTTTAAATTCCTTCTACCGCACCCTTAATCTTAATCTTAATTACCCTTTTTTGGAGAGGGCCTTAAATTTACGGGAGTTATCTTGAGCGGTCATTGAATTAGGTTCTGCTCTGACATGCTTATATACTACCTTTTATTAGATTTGTTGTCAGGCGGGTTGAGCTCCGCCTATACCCCAGATGTGGCGGGCCCTTAAATGATAGGGTAGCCGAAGGGGAAATCAACCAGCCCCCGCAGAAAGCGGGGGTGAATAAGGACTATGAGATTTAATCTAAGAGAGTTATCTTTAACCGTGGTCTTCGCAGTTCTCTATGCGGTAGCAGTTATATCATTAGCGCCGATAAGCTTTGGCGTATGGCAGGTTAGGGTGGCTGATGCATTATTGCCGCTCTCAATAGTCTTCGGCACGCCCTGCACTGTGGGCTTAAGCCTAGGCTGCATTATAGGGAACATATATGGCGGTCTAGGACCAATAGATGTTATTTGCGGACCAATAGCGAATTTCATAGCATGTTTCGCCGCGCATAAGATAGGGAGAAGAAATGGGGTTATCGCAAGGTTTCTCGGCTCCTTCACCGAAACAATAATAATATCAGTTATCGTCGGCGGATACTTATCATACCTATTTAATGTACCGCTGGAGTTAAGTATGATTGGGGTTCTTATAGGCTCCATAATTGCTATAAACGCCATCGGTTTCCCTCTCGAAGAAATTATGAGGCGCGTATATATCCAATATACGAAACAAGGATTAAGCTATCGGTTTAAAAATAAACAAAAAGAGGGGATTTAAGGTTTAGCGGTAATAAATGGTTTCTTAAGAGGTTCTGTAATTTTTGCCACGCCCATCTTTAGCATTAAGTGGTTTACCGCAAGTATTATTCCCCAAGCCGCAACGGTTACGGCGGTCATCGTCGTCCCAATAGTTGCCATCTCATAGAGCATTAATGATATGTCCGCTGGGTTAAGCATGGCGGTTAGGAAGGGTGGCCATGGAACAACTTCGCCATGCCATACGTGCTCAAGCGCTAATAGTATTACTCCTCCCCAGAGCAGGACATTAAGGATCCAGATCTTCAGCTTTTCAGATAGGCCCCGCGCGGTTCTCTGTATGGTGGATGTTATTACTGCCAATGCCATTGGAACTAGGAAGCACGCCACATTCTTCCCCCCAAATAACACAAATTTTATATTTCGTAACACCAATATAAAATTATCTGAGGAAAGAGGATATGTGGCTTATAATCCTAGCCCTCGCAGCCGCAATAACCACTCCAATATGGTATTCTAGGGCTGAAGATGATAAATACATGCTTAGGATCCTTTGTCTCATACTCTGGGGAGCAACAATAATGGTTCTCGTAGACCATATAATGGGCTTCTTCATGGAAGGCAGAGATTTTCTTGAACTAACGCCCGAAGCCGTTGCCTTAGGTTTCGCTATGCTAGCGACAGCCCTAATCATCTGGGAAATAACACTACTGATTAAGGATCCGAGGGGCGTAATCCGCAAAAGAGCATCATCATTTTAATCTTTACTAACTTAGCGAGATTTTAATCCTAAAAGCTTTTTCCAGCCACTATAGATGAAAATGGGATGATAAAAGTTTTTAACGTGATACTTTTTCAATCCTTTGTCATAGACAAAACTTATGACCGATGCTGGTGGAGATATTTGGTGGGCTCTAAGATTAAGGCTAAGGATTTTGATTATAAGAGAACCGAAGATATGGGGCGAGAGAAGATTTCTAAGCTTTTGATGCGTTTTTCCGTGCCCGCAATTATTGCTAGCGAGGGAGAAGCATTTTATGAATTGTTTGATGCCGTTTGGTGTGGGCGCCTTGGTGCTGAAGCGCTTGCTGCATTAACTGTTGCTGGACCTTTAATGGCGATATATAGGGCTATAGGCGCAGGGATAGCTGTTGGAAGTTCATCTCTTGTCGCTAGGCGTCTCGGAGCTGGGAAGAAGAATGAAGCCGATGAGACCGCATGCAGCAGCATAACCCTCTTTTTCATAGTGAGCGGAGCGGCAGTCCTCATCTGCCTATCATGCTTAGGTTTCCTACTAAGGCTTTTCGGCGCAACAGAAGCGGTTTTCCCATATGCCTATAGCTACATGTTTATTGAGACATGCTCTATGCCTGTCGACTTCTTTCTGATTGTCGTTGCAGATCTTATCAGGGCTCAGGGAAACCCGACCATTGCGAGTGCAGGATTAATTTTAGCGAACATAGCTGATCTCATCTGGAGCCCAATCCTGGTTTTTGGAGTTGGCCCCTTCCCAGCCCTTGGAATTGCTGGCGCGGCTCTTGGAACACTTATAGGGCGTGCGATAGGGTCAGCACTCTTAACGCCTTATTTAGTGTTTAAAACAATATATAGATTTAAGCTATCCTATTTCAAACCAGACCGCAAAACTATCGTTGACATCTATAGTGTTGGGGCATCAAGCACTTTAAGGATGATTGCTGTTTCCGTTTCCCAAATACTAGCCTGCATAGCTGCATCCTCCTTCGGAACTATTCCATTGGCTGTTTTAGGTGTTCTATTCAGAATTAACAGGCTAAATTTCGCGTTTTGTATAGGCTTAAGCCAAGCAGTTGTGCCGCTTGTAGGATACAATCATGGAGCGCAGAAGGAAGAACGCGTCCGAGAGATAGTGATCAAGGCTATGCTAATAAGCGTTATGTGGGGAGCATTATGGTATGTGATGGTCATGCTTTTTCCAACGCAAACATTGTTGCTGTTTACCACGGATCTTGGATTTCTAAGCATAGGTAAATCTGCGCTGCAAATCTTCGCCATAACCTTCTTGACAATGTCTGAAGTGATAATAAGCGCCTTTTTCCAAGGGATAGGAGAGGCAACCCCAGCCCTAATTATAGCATTAGCCCGCCAAGTCATCTTCCTAATACCCTGCCTTCTCATATTACCATACACGCTCGGCCTAAATGGACTGTGGCTAGCATACCCTATAGCAGGAATCTTATCTCTTGCGCTAGGATTAATCCTAACACTCCTTGAGTTCCAGAGATTAGAAGTAAGACGAGGAATAAGGACAGCGTCGCGATACTGTCTGCAAAGGAACTCTCAATTGGAATAACAAAGTTGTCTGGATCAAACCCTTTTTTAAAGGTTAGGATTGAGATTAGATACGATATGAGAAATATTAGTGGAACAGCAATAATGTTAACCATCATAAGGATTGATGAAAACTGGATAAAATATTGCGGTGTGAGCAGGGCATTTAATGCCAACGATATTGCTGAGAGGGCAGCGAAAATTATTAGTGAGGATAACCATGATCCAATAATGTGCTCTTTGAGCTTCCTTAAATCCTTAAAGGATGGTTTGATTAGACCCAAGGCTAGCCTTGTCGTCGCGGTTGAGCCTATAACTGATCCTACGTCACCAACCATGTCAATTAGGGCTGGATAAACCATGTATATCTCTCTCCTCTTCTCAATGACAGCGCTTATTCTCCCAAGAAGGGTCCCAGTAATATTAACTATAAACGCAACTATGATTAGGGTGAGCAGAATCTCCTTTAAACTCTTAATGAATTCCTCATTATGTATATTGCGTAACGCTATAAGAGCCACGTAGACCAGATAAAAAATGCTGATGACAACCACAGCAGCCCTCCCGAGACCGCCAAAAAGGAAGAATGCTGAAATAATTAGAGCATAATAAATAGTTATTATAACATCAGCCGTAGAGGACATGATGGGATATACAACGATATCTGGATCCCAGCCAAATTTAAATGATAGAAAGGAGAGATAGACTGTTAGGAGAGATATCGTTAAACCTAGAGCCATTGTTGCAGTAACATTTAATATAATCTCAATAAAATTACCAACTCTAACCCCCCAGAAGAGTAAACCAAAGACCATGGCAATTGAGCTCATTGAAAGACTAACTATTAGACTAACCACCACAATCGTGTCAAAAAGGTTATAGAATGCTTTTGTGTTCTCAGTAAACCTGGGATAAATTGTGCCTACGTGGAGGGATGTTCCCAGTCTTCCTGCAAGGTTACCCGCAATAACACCTTTTGCAGTTAGAATCGCGGGGTAAATGGCAATTATCCACGATGATAACATGAAAATATCTAAGAAAAAAGCAAAGATAAAACCTGCCAGCAATCCTATAAAGTCAAACGAAAAGGATGTCAAACACTCCTTGAAGATTTTTGGAAAGGAATTATTGGAGGGATTAGAACCATTTTGAACGAGATTTTCTGGGGAATTTGACTTATTTAGAAGAATAGAAAAGGCTCTCGCCGCTGCGTGTGGCGAAGGGAGTAAGCGTCTTCCTGCACTAGTCTCAACACATATACTCTTCAAATCTAGCCCTTCTTCAACCCATTAACCCAATCTTGATGCAAACCATTATTTAAATTAAGGGAGAACTATTTTTCTTAATATATTTTTCAACAAGAATAAGGAAAATGGAAACCACCCTTCATATTTCAACATGATTCATCAGATTAATTT
>JAGTQD010000023.1 GCA_018396405.1 Candidatus Bathyarchaeota archaeon | reverse complement strand
GTTTAAGGATATAGCTTCAAAAGGACATATTGAGTAGCATATGAGACATTTGCTGCAATACTCGCTTTGTAGTTTTACAGGATTCTCAGTCAATATCTAACTCCCCCAGAGCACAATTAGTTTATTAATCGACTCTTTCTCTTATATTATTTATTCAAACAAATTTTTATGAGATCAGATAATTTCATGAAATGAGTCCATGTTTCCCATGAAAAATAACTGTTAAAAGGGTTGGGGAATATTTTTAGCATTATTTCTTCCTTTTCATAAGATATTCATGGATAGATTTAGCGGCTTTTCTCCCAGCCCCCATAGCGCTTATAACAGTCGCTTCGCCAGTAACTATATCTCCGCCCGCATATACGCCCTCAATACTAGTTCGCATGTTTTCATCAACCACTATTGTTCCATCCTCATTAACCTTAAGCCCAGGTGTGGTCTGCTGTATAAGCGGGTTGGGTCTTCGGCCGATAGCAACTATTACCGTGTCAATATCCATCATGAAGTTTGAGCCTGGTATAGGAACCGGTCTACGCCTCCCGGTCTCATCTGGCTCGCTGAGTTGCATTTTGATGCACTCTATTTTTCTAACCCAGCCTTTTTCATCGCCATAATATGCCACTGGAAGAGTAAGTATGTCGAATAATACGCCCTCCTCCTCAGCGTTTTCTATCTCTTCCTTTCTGGCCGGCATCTCGGCTCTTGACCTCCTGTAAACTATGTGGACTTCCTTAGCACCGAGCCTTAAAGAACATCTAGCCGCATCCATGGCCACGTTTCCAGCCCCGATAACTGCCACTTTATCTCCAACTTTTATTGGCGTATCCCACTTCGGGAATAAGTATGATCTCATTAGGTTGACGCGTATAAGGAACTCATTTGCGCTATATATTCCGCTGAGATTTTCTCCGGGTATACCCATAAATATTGGCGGCCCAGCTCCGGTGCCAATAAAAACGGCGTCGAATCCCTCCTCATTTAACAATTCAGGAATCGTATAAAGCCTGCCAATCAGGGTGTCTGTTTTTATCGTTATCCCAAGCTTTTTAATATATTCTATCTCCGCCTGAACTATGCTTTTAGGAAGCCTGAACTCTGGGATGCCATACATTAGGACGCCGCCGGGCTCATGTAACGCCTCAAAGACGACGACTTCGTGGCCAAGTTTAGCGAGGTCTCCTGCTAGAGTTAGTCCCGCCGGACCAGAGCCTATAACTGCTACGCGTTTGCCAGTATATGGCTTTTTCTCTGGAAGCTCGACACCATGCTCCCTTTCCCAGTCTGCCAAAAACCTTTCTAGCCTGCCAATTTGAACTGGGTCCCCTTTCTTGCCAAGTACACAATCTTTTTGGCATTGATCCTCCTGCGGGCAGACTCTACCACAGACCGCGGGTAAACTGTTCTTCTCCTTAATCTTCATTATGGCTTCCCTAAATTTGCCCTCTCTGAGAAGTTTGATGAAGGCTGGAATATCTATTTCAACTGGGCATCCTTTAACACACTGTGGTTCAGCGCACTGTAGACACCTCTCTGCTTCCATAAGGGCCTGTTCCTCAGTGTACCCTAACGCAACCTCATTAAAATTGCGTATTCTCTCGTGAGGCGGCTGCTTAGGCATTGGAACAGACTTAAAACGATCCCTTTTGCTCATAACAATTCACCCCTTTCAAAAATCTCAAGGGCTTTTTTCTCTTCCTCAATAAATGCCCTCTGCCTCCTTACCAGCTCTGTGAAATCTACCTCGTGGGCATCGAATTCCGGCCCATCTACGCATGTAAACCTTGTCTTGCCGCCAACTATTACCCTACATGCACCACACATCCCCATTCCGTCAACCATTATTGGGTTTAGACTTACAATAGTCTTGATCTTATATGGCCTGGTTACATCGGCTACGGCCCTCATCATTAGAGCTGGACCCACCGCATAAACCATGTCAAACTTATATCCCTTCACTAGTAGATCTTTGAGGAGATCGCTTACAAAGCCCTTATATCCTTTTGTGCCATCATCTGTAGAAATATATATTTCATCAGAGTATTCCTTCATTTCATCCTCAAAGATTAGTAGATTGGCCGATCTAGCCCCTATTATAGAGACTATCTTATTACCAGCCTCTTTAAGCGCCCTGGCTATTGGGTAGGCAGCCGCTATGCCAACCCCACCGCCCACAACGCATACAGACCCATAATCCTTAACTTCCGTTGGGTTTCCAAGAGGGCCAAGCAAATTTAATATTACGTCATCCTTATTTAGCCTTCCAAGTTTCTTAGTGGAGACGCCGACCTCCAAGAAGACCAATGTTATTGTCCCCTCCTTTTGATCCCAATCGGCTAGAGTCAGTGGAATACGTTCACCCGTCTTGTCCACTCTCAAAATGACGAATTGACCAGCCTTAGCTTTTTTGGCGATCTCTGGGGCAAGAACTTTAATAAGCTTGATCCCAGGCGCAAGTTCCCTTTTCTCAATTATCTTATACATTTTTTCGCCTCTCTTTTAAAGAGGGACTCGAATTTAGATTTTTTGTATTACGGCTTCTCTTAGATTTAACTTTTACGCTTTAAATGAAGGTTTATTAGAGAGACTTCTGGAAAAATATTGTGGTTATTATTACTCCGATTTCGAGGAATCAGTATATGGAGCTAATAGATACGCATGTCCACCTGGAAAGCGTTGCTGATCTAGAGGGAGCTATTAGAAGGGCAGCTAAAGCCGGGGTTATAGCGATAATCGCTGTGGGCTCCGATTACGAATCTAACATGTGGATTTTACGTGAAAGCCAAAAGTATGGAACTAGAAATTTAAAGATTTACCCGGCTCTCGGCCTTCATCCATGGGGCTTAGATGTATCAAGGGTTGATGAGACGATTGAGTTGATTGAGAAGAACATAGATAGTATTGTTGCTTTAGGCGAGGTTGGTTTAGATTACTGGTATAAAGAGGCAAGAAAGAGTGTCGAGGTTAAAGAGATGCAGAAGAAAGCTTTTTGGAGGATACTTAATCTAGCGAGGGGGAATAATAAGCCATTGTCCATCCATAGTAGGGGGGCTTGGATGGACTGCGTTAATATGGTTATAGAGGCTGGCGTTAAAAAAGCCATTTTCCACTGGTTTAGCGGGCCGCTTGAAGCCCTCAAGAAACTGCTTGATCATGGACACTATATTTCTGCAACACCAGCAGCAACCTACAGCAAGGAGCATAGAAAGGTTATCGAGCTGACGCCCCTAGAGAACATAGTTCTAGAGACGGATACACCAGTCGTTTATATGGGTGAGACGGTGGAGCCTGCCCATATAATTAAGGCTCTAAACGCCGTAGCTGAGCTCAAGGGAGAAAGGGTAGAAAAAGTGGCGGAGAAGACTACGGAGACGGCCAGAAAAATATTCGGCATCGGGTAAAAGAGACTCTTTATATTTATGGTAATTGGTTCTAACCGAAACTAAAAATGTTATGAAGTGCTTATCCAGCGGTATGTTACGAGTAATCTCAGAAGAGATGTTTGGTGAGCGAGCCAATAAACCTTGTAGGAGGATTATGGGCTCTCTACAACATTCTTATTTAGGGACTAACTTTAGACCCCTTATTAAGAGAAAACCTGAATGATCTCTATAGGAGATTTCATAGTCCGTGACCTCTATTCTCTTTTTGAAAATCGGCCCATCCAGCACAGTCGTTTCTATTTCGCCCCCCTCCCCAGCGGCATCAAAACCATATTTCCTGCCCAATTCTAAAAGCTTTTGGGCCAGCTCTGTGGTTATTATCTTCCCAAGGAAGCTCTCGTCTAGTGGATATGCGAAGACGCCAGTTATCATTGCGGTAAATCCCTCCCTTAAAACATCACCCAATATTTCCTCGGGCCCTTTAAGCCATAATGGGCTGAGACAGCGTAGCCCAAGCCTATCACATAAACTTTGTATTCTACTGGCCTGATACTTAGACCTTACAACGCCCGTGACAACCCCCTCAATACTGAAATATTGAATGGCCAGTTTTAGGGCTTTGCACAAACTCATTAACTCGCTTTCTTCATCATCTTCGGTCTCTAACTGTATTATCGGCAGCCCTATCGCCTCAGCCTGAAGCTTCGTCACCCACGCGTTTGGATAGTGGAAAAGCCTACTCTCAACACTTCTCGGCACTAGATTTATTAGGCAGATAACGTCGTGAGAGGCTTGCGCCCTATGGATAGCTAGGCATGAGTCTTTTCCGCCGGAGAATAGGGCGCCTAACCTCATAATTTCAACAAGCCATTTAAATTTTTCCTACAAACTTGATGATATTTGATCCCCGCAAAACATTTAGGGATTCCGCTATCACTGGGCATTTAGCCCTAAGCATGTATGCAACTGATTTACCCAAGATATGCTCTATCTCACTTATACTCTCATAGTATCCTTGCCCCTTTGCAATAATCACATCCGCCTCCCTAAGCTCCCTCCTAAAGTCTTCTGAGGATTCATCCATGTTTAAGCCTATATAATTATTGCCAGTTGTAATTACCTCGGCGACCTCCTGTAACCCGATCTCCAACGCATCTTCAATTGTAGCATCATTCAAGATGGGCCCGGACTTCACGGCGGCTATAACCTTAACAGGGTAATTTCTTACAATAGCTTCAATAAAGATCTTATCAAAAACTATCTCTCCAGCATTATCCAGTAAATATAAAATTCTCTTAGATTTTGTTAGAGCGTTTATGAGCCTTTCGGTCTCATTTATTGTGAGTCCCTCTCTCAGGCAGTTTAATAGTGCCTTCTCAATCTCTTCTATGGGCACATGGTAACCCTCAACTTCAAAATCTATAGAGTTCCCGCATACCGCCCCCAGGGCGGCGAATTTAAGGGCCTCAATACCCTCCCTATTATCAATCTCACGCTTTAGTATCGGCATTACCTTCATAGCAAGGCTATTAGATATCTTTTTTAAGCGCGCAAAGGGATCATTATTTCCCGAGATCCTCTGAACTGTTTTAAAGGTGTATGTGTGCAGCATTGCTGGCGTAACGTTCATCAATTTCTCTCCTTCCTCACCCAACCACCTTAACACCTCAAGAACAATTTTCCTCTGAACCTCTTCATCATCCGTAGCTTTTCTAGCCATATCATAGGCCGCCCTAAGAGTGCATGGTATACAAAGCAGGCGGACTCTCATCAGCACTTGCCTCCAATAACCCTCCTAAAACATCCCTCAACTTTTAAATAGCGGGTTTTTCTATAAATTTCCTCAATCTCCTAATAAATTTAAATACTTTAATAAATCTAGATAAAGGAATTTAGTATGTTTAAGGTTGGGGTCCCCTTGGGGCTAATAAATCTTAGGGAAGCTGATTGGTGTGCGCGCTAAGTGGAAGAAAAAGAGAATGAAGCGTGAGAAGAGGAAGAGAAAGAAGAGGCGTGAGAGATATAAGTAGAAGATGGTTATGTTAAGTAAAAGCTTCTAGGATAAGTTTGCTAAGGGAGGAGATTCTGGGCGGATAATGATGCTGAGATCATCTAAAATAGATCGCATTTTAGGTGTTATGAAGGATAAGCGTAAAACGCGCAATGTCGGAGTTTTGGCACACATAGATCATGGGAAAACGACCTTAACTGACCTGCTACTTGCTGAGGCTGGATTAATACCATATGAGTTGGCTGGAAAGATACGGGTTCTCGACTACCTTGAGGAGGAGCAGAGGCGCGGGATAACTATAAAGACCGCTAACATATCATTGCTACACAAGATTTATGGTGAGGAATACGTCATTAACCTTGTTGACACACCTGGGCACGTTGATTTCACTGGCAGAGTTACACGGGCTTTAAGGGCTATTGATGGAGCTATAGTTATAGTAGATGCAGTAGAGGAGGTTATGGCGCAGACAGAGGTTGTCACAAGGCAGGCGCTGGAGGAGCGTGTTAAACCAATATTATTTATTAATAAAGTTGATAGGCTGATTAACGAGCTGAAGATGTCTATTGAAGAGATCCGGGGCAAGGTCTCACGCATAATACAGTCATTTAACAGCCTCATAGATGCTTACTCCGAACCACAGTTTAGGGATCACTGGAAGGTCAGTTTATTTAAGGGGAATGTAGTTATTGGCTCGGCCCTCCATAAATGGGGTTTAACGGCGAAAATGTCTGAGAAAAAGGGAATAAAATTTAATGATATTATTAAGACCTATAAATCCGGGGATGTGGAGAATCTTCAGGAAGAAATCCCCCTCTCAAAGGCTATTTTGGAGATGGTTGTGGAGAATCTGCCTGATCCAGTTAGAGCACAAGAGTATAGGATTCCTAAGATATGGAGTGGGGACATAGATTCAGAGATTGGTAGGGCGATGGTTAGATGTGACCCAAGTGGTCCAGTCGCAATATATGTGACAAGCGTTAAATGTTTTTCGAAAGAGGGCTTGGTGGCTACTGGAAGAATATTTTCTGGAGAGATAAGCGCTGGTGACCGAGTATATCTTCTTAACGCTGGGCTAGAAAGCACTATTAGTAGTGTCTCCGTATATATGGGCGCACTTAGGGAAAACGTTCCCTCGCTAGAATCAGGGAACATCGTGGCTCTATCTGGGTTTAGGTCTATTACCGCTGGAGAAACAATTATTGACGTAGAATTTAAAGATAGAATGGTTCCCTTTGAGAAGATAATGCAGATCTCTGAGCCAGTCATAACGGTTTCCATTGAACCAAAGGATCCAAAAGATTTTCCGCGCTTAAGAGATGCGTTGAACCTATTATCTCTTGAGGATCCAAGCTTCCTCGTATCTATTAATGAGGAGACGGGCGAATATCTCCTCAGCGGCATGGGCGAGCTGCATGTTGACATAGCATTAAAGACTTTGAAGGAGTATGAGCCTAGCCTAGAGGTTATTGTATCTAAGCCGATCGTATCTTATAGGGAGAGCATACGTAAGGCTGGCGCTCCCGTAACCGCCTTCAGCCCAAATGGACTAAACCAGGTCTCTATTGAGGTTGAACCATCAAAGAGCGGTAAGCTCCGAGATAATGAGCAGCCAATTTATGTTGGCAGCAATAACAATATTCTCGTAAGCCTAGTTGACACAGGTCTCACCAAAGAGGACCTAGATGCCATTATAGAGGGGTTTAAGTGGGCATGTAGGTTCGGCCCACTATGCGGCGAGCCGCTCATAGATATTAAAGCAAGAATCATAGATATGCATTTAAGCAGAAACCCTGAGGAGAGAGGGTATGCACAGCTAACGCCAGCCGTTAAAAAGGCTATTCATGAATCGATTTTAAAAGCAGGGCCCGTATTGCTTGAGCCAATATATAGTATTCAGATAACAGCCCCAGCCGAACAGATAGGTGCTATAACCAATATATTGGCGAAGAGGAGGGGGAAGATCTCCTCTATATATTCAAGGGATTCCATTTTCGTAATCGAAGGCTTTATACCAGTTGCTGAATCAATGAATTTAGCCGATGAGCTAAGATCGGCCTCCTCAGGACGCTCCTTCTGGCAATGTAGATTTTCAAGATGGGAGGCTGTCTCAGCGGATATTATACCTAAGCTCCTCACCTCTTTGAGAGCCAGAAAAGGCTTACCAGCCTAAACCCATTAACTTAGTGAAGATACTTTTCCAAGTTTCCCTTCCTACAATAAATTGATCCATCACATACTGTTGTATTTAGTTGGGGGAAGCCCTCCCTACATACAGCAAACTCCAAGCCATGCTTATGAACGATCTCTTTAAGGGAGGATAATATCTTCAGTCTTAGATCTCTCCTCAAATATTTATAGCCGCTGATCCACTCACCATCTCTATAGAGCTCCGCTATCCTGCTAGAAAGGTCTGGGTTTATTCTTCTTATTGCTGGCAGGAGACCCCTAACGATCTTCATCGTCGATGCGGTTATCTGTCTTGCGCCTATCCTAGATGCTTCGTAAACTATGCGCTCAAGGTCACTCATATCAGCGTTAATTGAGGGTATTATTGGATCTATTCTCACAGTGACTGGTATACCCTCCTCCGCAAGCTCCTTAAGGGCTAGGAGTCGTGAATGCGGGTCTGGGGCGCCTGGCTCAATAATCTTTGCGATCTCCCCCCGGCTTGTGGTAATGGTCATAGAAATAACTGTTGGCGTCTTTTTGAAGAGATCGATATCTCTCACAACTAAATCAGACTTAGTAACTATTAGTAGCGGGAAACCATGCTCAGCTAGAGCTTCTACGCACCTTCTAGTCACTTTATACTCCATTTCGAGCGGCTGGTATGGGTCGGTTGAATCGCTTAACATGACTGGTAGGCGAAGCCTAGTCCTCTTAATAATTGCATATATATTTTCTTTAAGCTTAAGTCTCGGCGTCGTTGGCCCCGTGAAACTCGGAAATTTTATCGCATAGCAATATATACACTTGTGTCCACATCTACCCAGATAAGGATTTATGTTGTATTTTGGGAGACAAGTGCAGAAACATGACTTAACTACATTAAAGGCTGGTAAACTCATCCCTATAAGGAAGTTTCTGGGAGCGGATATAAGTGTGTTTTCTTTTGGTGCTCACCAAGGTTTATCCTTTAAGCGTAGTAGGTATGCTATAAAGTTTGTGAGAAAGTGTATTGGGATTGTAAAAACTATAATCGATATTATACCTACTGTGGATGGAAGATTCCCAGAAAACAGAGCAAATAATAAAGCAAACAATACAAAATCCAGTTGATCAATTATCGGGAGCATTTCTCCAGGCTTGATACCGAACCTCCTCTTTAAGAAAGAGCCGAAAAGATCCCCGGTCAACGCCCCAAAAGATAGAAGGAATCCCGTGAGAACGCTTCCATGTAAAAACCTAACTATTGAGGCGATTTCCTCCTGAACCCATCCGACCAATGTGCCGATTAATACCCCGGAGATGAAGCCGCGATACGTTTTATTCGGGCCGAAGATCGGTCTATTGTCAAAGAATTTCCTCCCAAGGTCTATTGGTTTTCCTCCCCCGAAGAGAACTGGTGATCCGTTGGCGCAGTAGGCTGGAAGAATATAATAGAGCGCATATAAGATTTCTCCAATTAACTCCATTTTCCATCAGCCAATGGGCTCAGCCTATACTCACTTATACCACCCTCGCTTATAAGCAAATATAACGCTATCTTCTTCTCAACTCCCATGCTCCTCTCGATAATAGCTCTCACGACATTATGTTTGCTTGTTCTAAAGAGACCAATTACCGAGGAGGACCAGTATCTTAGGACTCTTGAGGCAACTGGCTCTATGTAGGCATCTGTCTCGGTTAAAACGCTTCTCACCTGGCTTGTAATTAATATTGGTATCTGAAATTTCTTGGCTATATGTGCAAGCGCCGCTATTTGCCTGTTAAGCTCCCTGTTTGCCTTAAATGCCTCTTCTCTCCCTACTATTCCAGCTCTATACAGCGAGGTTATTGTATCGAAAACTATTAATCCTAGATCCTTATTAACAAACTTTTCGAGATCATCTATTAGATTTGATTGCTCCTCAAATGTTGCCGGGGTGAATATCATTATTGATTGCAGGGCTTCTTCATAATCCTGAAGCGCTATCTGCATGAGTCTCTCCGGAGAGAATGTTCCGTCAGTATCTACAAAGAGCGTTTTATATTTCATTCTCGCCGCGCTAACAGAGCATTGTATCGCCAGTGTAGTCTTTCCAGTCTCGGCTTCACCATAGACTAGCGTTAATCCACCGGGCTGGAGACCGCCATCCAGCGCCCTATCAAGCGAGAGACATCCGGTTGGAACCCAGCGGCCCAATTATCCCACAATCTAACCTTAAGTTAAGATTTAAATTTAGTCTTTATTTTTGTGTAAAATAGAAGGGGTGCTGAGCGTAACGTTATGAAAAGAAAGGCTACAATAGCTGTTGCGACAGTTTCTGGGAAAGCATACTATAAAATCGTTAATGAGCTCAAAAGTAGGAATATATTGTTTTTGAGTATTGTTCCATGGGAGCCAATACCATCATCAGTCAAGGTTGTCATAACGACTGCTGAGGAGAAGAATTTAATAAAGCATCCAAATGTCATTGTATATAATGTTGAGGAGGATCCATCAAAAATTGTAGATGAAGCTATCCGAATATCGTCTGGAAAAGAATCCTATGAGGAGATTATTATTGGGGTTGATCCAGGTAAAAAATTTGGTGTTGCCGTTCTTGGTGATGGGAAAACCCTAAAGGGAAAAGAATTTTCAAGCATCGAGGAGACAATAGATTTCATTTTAACGGAAGTAGAGAGGGGGTCATCTAAGGTTAAAAGAGTGAGGATTGGCATGGGTGTCCCAGAAATTGCTGAGGATATTGCACGTAGACTTGACCTCGCCCTCCCAAAAGATGTTATAATTGAAATGGTTAGTGAAGAGGGAACAAGCACTTCAAAGGATGCAACGCTGGCAAAAAGAAAGTTCAGTGACGCAGATTCCGCCGCAAGAATAGCCTTAAAGAGGGGTGAGATACGCTTAAGGGGTGTTAGCAGATGAGACAGAAAATTGAGCGGGGTAAGACTCTCCTCGTCGATGGCCCAGCACGCGTCACCATATGTTCAGGGACTATAAGAGCTTTTGGAGCACAAATGGGTGCTAAAGAGCATATACTCGTTAGGTTAGGGAAGAGGATGCCACTTGAGGCCATTGAAGAATCGGAAGTCGAGATTTTACTCGGCGAGAAAGCTTCCTACGAGATAATTGACGGGAGCTCAATACCACCCTCCTGGGAAGAGATCGCAAAGAAAATCCTTTCTTCCGGCAGTAATAATATTGAAGTGGTCGTCTTAGGGGCCACTGATTCCGGTAAAAGTAGTTTTTCAACTTATCTAGCTAACGTGGCCCTGAATGGCGGCCGTAAAGTTGCCTTGATCGACGGGGATTTGGGGCAGTCTGACATAGGGCCGCCTGGAACACTGGGGCTATCCATGTTAAAGAGACCCATCATAGACCCATCTAACCTCCAGCCAGATGATGCGGTCTTCATTGGAATAACAAGCCCACAGAGCGTTGTAGGCAGGGTTATTAGCGGATTAGTTAGGCTTAAAGAGAAGGCTCTGCGCATGGGTTCGGAGCTGATTATAGTTAATACCGATGGGTGGGTTGAGGGCGAGGATGCCATAAACTATAAGCGCCAGCTAATTAAGGCTTTGAGCCCAACATTCACCGTGATAATGCATGGTAGAGAGGAATCACGATCCCTGCTGAAATCTCTAATGGAGGATAATGCCAACATACTATTAGCCGAGTCTCCAGAAAAGATTAAGAAAAGAGATAGGGAGACCAGAAAGGCTATTAGAGAAACATTATATAGGAGATATCTTAGGAATGCGAAAATATACTCTATACCATTAGGCTGGATTAAAATAGATGGAAATCTAGCGATCAGAGGTAGACCTGACCAGAATCAAAAGAAGATGTTTGAGGAGATTCTAGACGGCAAGGTAGTTTACTGTGAAAGTTTACAGGATCATATAGTTTTAGTGCTAAAGAGCAAAGCCCTTCTGAGCGATGAGGAAAAAAACAGGATATCTGCTGAGCTCAATAAGCCAGCAAAGATCATTTTTGAGGGAAGCGAAAAGGGTTTAATTGCCTCCTTAGAGGATGATGAAGAGAGATTTTTAGGTATAGGGATAATACATTGCATCGATTATGAAAGAGGTGTCATAAAGGTATACGCTGACTCTGAAAAATGTTTTTCGAGGCTTCATATTGGGCAGATAAGGCTTAATGAGAGGGGTAATGAGATTGAGATTGTCGGAGATGACTCCCTCTATATTCTGCCGCGGAAGGACATATCTCCTTAAGAGGACACTTTGGGCAGGAGGGCTTTAGGGCCCTGCAGAAGGCTCTTCCCAGAGCAATAAAGAGCATATGAACCGCAAAATATTCTTCTGGATCATATAGGCTCTCAAGCCTAGACCTAATTGCATCATACTTCTTTTCATCTCTCGAGATCAGTCCGAGTCTCTTAGAAACTCTATTAACATGCGTATCAACAGGTAAAACTGGCCTCCTTGCACAGAAAAGCAGAAGTATATCAGCGGTCTTAGGCCCAACCCCAGGCAGCTTCAAGAGCCTTTCTCTAGCCTCATTGAGCGGTAGGGTATATATAAAGTCGAGGCTGCCATTAAACTCCTTAAGGATTACTGATGAAAGCCTCTTAATTATTCTCGCTTTATTTTTATAGAGACCAGCAACCCTCAAGGCATCTTCAATATCTTTGGTTTCAGCCTCAACCAGCCTTGATGGGGTGAGGGGCTGTATTTTCATCGCGATTTTCTCAAAGGCTTTTCTGGCATTGATCTCTGTGGTTGACTGACTTATGATCGTTCGGATGAGAACTTTAAATGGGTCATCACAAATGTTAGCAAAATCTGGAATCGGGAAAACGTTCCTTAGAACTTTTAGAGCCTCCTTAGCCCTCTTTGAGATATCCCCAGTATTATGAGGAGCCATAATTCATCCTTAAATAACATTCTTATTAGATAAGATAAGACTTAGTTATATTGTGGGTTGAGGAGGTTGTGTGCAGCGAAAGTTTCTCATGAAGAAACTATTGAGAGTGGTGTTAAGTTATCTGTAACAATAATAGAGCTTGGGAACTCCTATATAATACTGTTGAGTGAGGGTGAATCTGAGAATCTTGGAACGCTCTCTGTCTCGCTGCCGACAAGAATGGGTGTTTCAAGACCGCCCCTCTCCTCAGTCCTACTTGGTGAGAGAAATGCGATTCTTGCTAGGCTAGTGGCTGAGAGGGTTGCCGCCCTTACAAATAAGATAGCGCTAGTATCAGTTTTCCTGAAGACTCTCAGTGAGCAAAGGGCTGGCCAAGCCTTCATAAAGGTTTTAGAAAAGATTTTTAAGGAGAAAAAAGAGGAGGTATAAAGACATGAGCCTTAGAGATTTTCTTGAGCAAGTGGAGAAGAATGGCGAGGTAATACATGTCGAGGACGAGGTGTCTCCTGATCTTGAGGCATCAGCAATATTACAGATTTTTTCGCGGAGCGAATCACCAATAATCTTCTTCGATAATGTTAGAGGATACAAGGATACAAAGATTGTTGGGAATATTTGTGGGACGAGGAAAAGGCTCTATATGGCTCTAGGGATAACTGGGAATAAAATTTATGAGAAGATCATTGAGGCTATGAATAAGCCTCTAGAGCCATCTATTGTAGAGGACTCGCCCGTTAAAGAGGTTTCTGAGGAACCTAGGCTATCTAGAATCCCAATTCTAAGGCATTTTGAGAGGGACGCTGGTCCCTACATAACGTCAGCTGTGGTCTCTGCGAGGAGCCCAGATAAAAGGATTGAGAATGTATCCATTCACAGGCTTCTGGTGTTAGATGATAGGCGGTTGGCGATAAGGCTCGTTCCAAGACACCTATTTAAGTTATGGAGTATGGCAAAGGAAAATGATAAGGATTTAGACATAGCAATATCCATAGGCGTTCATCCAGCAGTCTTACTAGCAGCGGCATCCTCACCACCATTTGGGGTTAGCGAATTTGGCGTAGCTAACCGGCTGCTTGAGGGGCGCCTAAAACTAATTAGATGCGAAGAGATAGATGTCTACGCCCCAGCTGAATCAGAGATAATATTAGAGGGTAGAATTTCTAGAAACAAGGTTGCTCCTGAGGGCCCCTTTGTCGATATAACTGGAACCTACGACGCCCAGAGACTCCAGCCAGTTGTGGAAATAATTAGGGTTATGCGTAGAGAGAAGTATCTTTATCATGCCCTCTTGCCGGGAGGCCCAGAGCATAAATTGCTTATGGGGTTACCTAGAGAGGCTGCTATCTATGAGGCTGTCTCAAAGGTTGTGCCGAAGGTTAAGGCTGTTAATTTGACTATGGGTGGCTGTGGCTGGCTTCATGCAGTCATCTCAATTGAGAAGCAGGTTGAGGGAGACTCAAAGAACGCCATTTTAGCAGCCTTGTCAGCCCACCCAAGCCTAAAACACGTCGTAGTTATCGATGATGATATAGACGCTTTTAATCCCGAGGAAGTTGAATGGGCTATTGCAACGAGGTTCCAGGCTGATGAGGATCTCATAATGGTCTGCAATGTTAGGGGCTCTACTCTTGACCCATCAGCTGATATGGAGACTGGTTTGACAACTAAGGTTGGATTAGATGCCACGCGCCCACTTAAATACCCAAAAGAGAGATTTGAGAGGGCGAGGATACCCATGACCAGCAGGGTTATGAGCATAATTGAGAAATTGAAGAAGAGTGTATCCAGCAATTAAGGCTTATTTTTGGCAAGCCTCCCTTAAACAGTCTTCTAGGGGAGATAGAATCACCTTAACCCCGCTCATTGAGGGTGTATAATGGGCTGTTTTAACGGAGTTAGTCATTAGGATCTCTATACCAAGATCCCTTAGCCATGTGACAACAGCACACGTATCGCATATTACCTGTCCGCCCGACGCCTCGATTATCTCAACATACTCTTTGGCATCTCTCCGAACATGATTTGAGGTGCAGACCCATAACTTAATGCCAGGCCTTACTCTTTTTCCCTCCAGATACCTTGCAATAGTCTTGAGTTCCTCTAAAGAGCAGTGAGGACAGCCTATAAAAATTAGGTCGGGTTTCTCGTATGCCGAGGTTAGGCGCTCATATGATGCTCGCAGGTCTCTCTCGCCTATAGAAATCTTCTCCTCTATACTTGATCCATTCCCACCCTTCTCACTAAGATAAAACATGGGGGTCATCCCGCTCGTAGCCATTGCAGCGCCGAGCTGCTTTAGAGAGAGCTCCTCACACCTAGGTAACCCATATATAACTGGAATTTTATCACCTAAAATCTCACCTAAACATATTCCCAATACCCCATAATCTAGCTCACTCTCGAGATCTGCCTCCACCCTAACCAATATAGAGGCCTGCCGATTCTCTGGCCTATGTAGACCATGATCTGGGGTCTTCCCTATCAATGCTGATGCAAGCGCACTTGGCCCACCCTCACGATTCGTCCACGCGTTAAGCAGCGAGTTAGCGTAGATGACCGCTGAGGACTCAGCCCAAGAAAGATTGGATCCGCTTCTTGGCCTCCTTATATAATATGGTGTACATGTTAACGTTAATTCTAGCCCCATCCTCTCATAAAGACCTATTATCTCCGCCTGCTTCTCGATGAGCTCCCTTGACAAAGCATTAAAGGGTGGATTTCCAAAGCTTATGCTTGAGGGATTCGTTGTTGCTTGGACAGCGGCTTTACCACCAGAATCCGCCAGCGCCCTAAGGAACTCTATTGGGGCGTCGCCAACTGTCTTGTATGCTACGCCCGAGATATGTGCCGAATCAATCGGTATGAGACGCTTTGCCCCATAAAGGTCGCCAAGTTTAACCAATATTTTCATTGAAACCTGATATGCCCATCCAAGTTCTCCATCATAGATACGCTCTTCCTCCTTAGTCAGATACATAGCCCTCACACCCTATAGACTCTTACCAGACCACTCTCACCGTCTACATCAACAAAATTACCAGTCTTTATCTTAGAGATATCTATGCGATCAACCATCGGTATATTGGCGATCACTGCGCCAACAACCACGACTGGATCTGCCAAAGAGTTCACGATTGCCCTTGGAGCAACACCATTCTTAGCAATTGCATAAAGAACATAACTGCCCACAGTAGACCCACGCCCATGAGGAAAACATAAAATTTTATCCTTAATTTCTAAGCCATATAGATCATGACTTTTATCGATAACAATGCCTGTCTTTGGATCAACGCCTCCAAGAAAGCTTAGTGGCTTACTTGAGACCAGCGCCATGCCCCTAGCTCTACCAGGGGTTATCGGTCTCCCGCGGAGCAGTATCTCCAACCCTTTACACCACCATGAAGATTTAGTAGGAGATCTTCATAGAGAATGGCAGTTCACCAAATAGTTTTTCTGAGGCTTCCTGAACCTTTTTTAAATGCTCCTCTTCTGTATAAACTCTAAAGATGTTCATGAATCCCTTCAGCAGTTCAAATATTCCTGAGACCCTACTCAGCTTGCTCTGGATTTTCCTTCCATCCTTTGTCTTCTGGAAGATGGGTATCTCCATTGGTTCTAGTGGGAAAGCGTGGTGATATGGAACTGATGGCAGTGTTGGGACATCTATTATGACGCTATGCGGATCAATGTTAGCCTCTTCCGCTATCTGGTCCCTTATCCTATTCCTAATACCCTCAACGTTAAATAATGCTGATACAATTTTATCCTTAATATAGAATGCTGGAGGATCATAAGCACACTTTATTAACTTACGTCTCTCCAACCTCTTAATAATATCTCTAGACTTCTCACACTCTTTCAATTTGGTCCATAGCGTATAATCATCTAAGGCTAAATATTCCTCAGGGCTCTTAAAGCTAGTTAGACCTAAGTCATCCTTCGCCATCTCCATCGCCATTGCGAGCATTATTTGGACAGCTCTCCCAACCCTATGGAAATAAATACTCTTAAAGGATTCTATACGCGCAAGTATAAATGATTCTAGAGCCGAGAGAGCGCCTATATCGACAGATAGATTCCCATCGATAACGTCCAGCGTGCGCACGAGGCGATGCACATCCACAAAGCCGTACTCGGCGCCAGTATGATATGTATCTCTAACGACAAAATCGAGCTTATCGGCATCCACAGCGCTTCTGATTATCTGATCCATAAAGAGCATGTTAGGCTTATTTAAACGCCCAACGGCAAGGGCTCCAATAACCTTTGGATCATAACCAAGATCGCTTATAATATCCCTTAGTTCAGAGTTAACTATTACCCAGGCGGTTATGTCTTCATGCGTTTTTCCAAGAAACTTTATAAGCATATGCTCAAAGACGTGCGAGAAGGGTCCATGCCCAACATCGTGAAGTAAGGCTGCGATCCTAATCATCTGCGCATCTTCCTCCGAGATTATCTGAGATATCTGCGGGTTGCTAACGATCTGCCCTGCAAGATGCATTACCCCAATAGAATGTTCAAACCTTGTATGATTTGCCCCAGGATAAACATATTCGGCACCAGCTAGCTGCCTTATTCTACGGAGTCTCTGGAAAGGAAAAGAGTCGATAACGCGTTTTTCAGCCTCAGTTATATACACATATCCATATATTGGATCCTTAATTTCCCCCCAATACTTACGCTCAAGCATAAGTTCTATCCGTCCAAAACATTAGACAATAATATTTTTATACTCTATCCAAGAAAAGCTTATTGCACCGATTAATATTACTTAGGCTAAGGTGTTGATTAAATGCGCGAGGATCTCTTGACATGCCCGAAGTGCGGTTTTCGATTTAACATACTCTACGCGAGAACCATTTCTTGTAAGAGCTGCGAAAGGATGTTATCTAGCCTGAGCTGCGAATATGTAAGATGCCCAAAATGTGGCTTTGAATTCCAAAGATAAGCTATTTAGGTCTTTTTTACGGCTAACCTATTCCTTAAAGCTTTCAGCTTCTCTTCTATTCTCCTAGCCTTTTCCTCAGCCTCCATGAACAATTCGTCTATTCTACCACCTTTTATAATAGCAACAATTTTTTCAGCCTCCTTCGGCAGTTCTTCTATGGTTGCCTGTAGAGCTTTACTAAAGTATTGGTCTTCAGAGACTAGCTTTAACGCCTCCTCGGGACAGAATTCTATGCATTTCGGCTCGCCCTCACAAAGGTCGCATGCGATAACAACTCCTTTGTATGGATCGATCATCATCCCGCCGTAGGGGCATGCCTGCACACATAGAACACATCCATCACATTTATCCTCATCTATGAGTAGAATGCCACCCTTCTCGGACTGTTTAATCGCATCGCGCGGGCATGCTCTTACACATGGAGCATCCTCACAAAAGCGGCAGGTAACAGCAATATTAAACATTGGGTTTAAATGTATAACTCTTATCCTCGATTTCAGCGGGTTCGGCTCCTTTTCTTTCTCTAAAGCACATACAAACTCGCATATACTGCAACCTATACACTTGCTTGGATCAACAGATACAAACTTTCTTTCTATAGGGATTATTCCTTTACTCATCCAACTCACCAGCCGCACCATATTTTTTCTAATTATTCTCCTTAATGAATTTAAATTTCTT
>JAGTQD010000022.1 GCA_018396405.1 Candidatus Bathyarchaeota archaeon | reverse complement strand
CTTATATTTTTGAAAAGAGGATTATTTACCAGCGGATTCAAGTCTAAACGCTTTTAAAATTTTGGTGGCATTAACATATTGAGTGGTGTTGATGGGGGTGTGTCTTCATGAAGCTGGTTACAGTTTTGCTCCCTGAGGCTTATCTTGAGGGGCTCGATGAGCTCGTTAGGCAAAACATGTATCCCAGTAGAAGCGCGGCTATAAGGGCTGCTGTTAGAGATCTTCTGAGACGCGAATTATGGTCTAAATGACAAAAATGGAAAGGCTTTAATCGCTGATTCACAAATTAATCTATTGTGCAGCTGACCGATGAAGAGGCCCGTCGCTTGGGAGCATTGATGACTAATGGACGGACAGCTAAGGTCAGCTGCTAACTAAAATTATTTAATCGCTTTTTCGGGCCTCATTCACGATATCTCTGATGCTTCTGGCGGATTTAGATGGATCATCAGCCTCGATTATCGATCTCCCAACAATTAGATAACGTGAGCCCGATAGGACTGCCATTCTTATGTCTCCGCCCTGTGCACCCACCCCGGGCGAATATATTGGTACGGAATCCCCTAGAATATTATAAATCCCTCTTATTCTTTCTGGATATGTTGCGCCAACTATTACGCCGTCAGCGCCCCATAAGAGAGATTTTTCGGCAAAGATGACATATTGAGGCCTTATTTTTCCAGAGATTGCCTCGTAAACGTTTTGTCCATAACCTTCCGAAGACGCCTTATGGCTCATATATGTCAGGAGTATGACACCACGCTCCATCTTATCGGCAACCTCAAATATTGGCTGCAATCCATCTTCCCATCCAACGAATGGGTTTGCTATTAGGGCATCAAAACCCGCCCTGAAGTAGTTTTCAGCTATCAAGCGATTTGTGCTCCCAATATCATTAGCCTTACAGTCAGCTATTGTTGGGAGCCCGAGCTCCCTAGCTCTCTCAAGGATCTTCCTTACCCCGCCGAAGAGACCTAAGGGCAGAATAAGATGGAAATTTATTTTTATAGCACATATATACTCGTTAACTCTATCGATTATAGACATGCTTTTCAAGAGGATTCTTTCTGGATCCTCATCAACTACGTCTAGGGCTAAAACAATCCTCGAATCTCTCTTCCTCTCCGACTCCTCCATGAGAGACTTAAATCTTCTTGGCATCTTTACTCGACCTCCAGTAGCGAGGCTTTTCCACCACAGAATTTTGTGAGTAAATCGACTGTTATATTCATCGCTTTACTCAACATGTTTACTCCTACGCCAGGTACCCCACAGAAAATTAGGAGCGCTTTTTTAGTGTTCTCGCATATTTTTGTCCGCTCAGAATCCCTATAAGGGTACATCGCGATTAAGCCAGCGTCATCTGAGATGACCACTTCGCATCCCCTCATTACCATTGGTTTACTCATACCTATACCATAAAACTCTTCTCCACAACGGGCATATCTAATGAGAGCCCTGCTTCCGACAATCTTGTCAACGTCGAAGGAGCCTATCGCGACCTCAGATTTGATGGAGGCTATATTCAACGAATCAACAAAAGCATTAATTTTTGGAAGAGGGTTCCCAAGAAGTATTCTCCTTATGAGAGCCTCAGCAGCTGGCCTATTCTTAGTTGGGTCCAGACCGATTCTCCAGAAGAAGTCCCTATAAGCCCTTATGCTTGGAACGTCCTTTAGAGATTCAGCCCTATATTTAGATTTAACTTCCTTTATAGTTTCCTCCATAAGAGTTTCTAGCTCAGGGTTTCCCGCAGTAACTCTTAGATCCTCCATGAGAACCGCGAGAACCTTCAATTCTGGGAAATCCATGGCAACCTTTCTATCAATAATTACACGCATGCCCTATCCCTTGGAAGGAATCTATTAATTATGGGATTGGCTCCGCAACAAAAATATTATCCTTGTTAGATAGTATGCGAGCCTTTATTCTAGCTCCTATTGGAATCCCACGGGCATTTACAAGCGTTATACTCCTAGTTCTATTTAAGTCTACAGCGAGCAGTTCGCCCTTAAGCCACCCAGGCCCGATGACCTCAATACGTATGACCTCATGGCGCTTGTAGGGGACTGGAATCCTTGCCCGCTTATGTATCCCGAAATCCTCTGGCTTTAAAATGAGTTTAACGCCAAACTTCTTCTCCCATCTCCTTAGGGCATCATAAAATTCTCCCCATGGCATCGGCTTAACACCCCTAGCTTTTCGTCCATGCTTATGCACAAGATACTTTTGTATGCCTAAAGGAGGAAAGCTTTTTCCGGCACCCAAGTCTAATGCAAGCTTAATTATCCTTGGCATTTCAGAATCATTTAGATGGGGAACCCATACTGGCGCAATGAGCAGGTCAATCTTTGTATTTGAAACGATATATCGCATTAGCTCAATTATTCTCATTGGATCATACCAATCTGTTCCAGATAATTCCCGTGCGAGGTTTGGGTCGAGAGCGTCCAGCGAAATATTTATTCTAGTCAGACCAGCCTCAGAGAGCTCGTCGACAAGTCTTTCAGTTAAAATAGATCCATGGGTCTGCATAGAGATGACTTCCACACCATTAATTTGGCTTAAGCCAGATACTAAATCTGCTATCTTTGAGTAAGTTATTGGATCTCCCACGGTATCTATATGGGCTTCAATGTCATGGTCACCTTTAAAGGCCACGATTTTCCTAAATGTTTCAAGGAGGTAGTCCGCTGGTACAACATATTCCGTGAGCCTAAACTTGGACTTGGGGCCAGCATCTGTTGAGCAGAAAATGCATGAGAGGGGACATAGCGTTGTTGGTCGAACCTGGATAACATTTGTCCCCCTGTCAATCAGGCCAAAAGCAATGCAGCCTAAAAGCGGAATATCCTCAGAGACCTCGAATATCTCTTTATTCATTCCCTACCAACATCAGTAAGTGCTTCATCAAGAAAAAACAAAAAATTAGATATTAAATAAATCTTTATCTTCCCTCTGGAGAGTATTTTATGGTGTGATGTAATTTGTTAATAATTAAAGATTTGGAGTCCAAGATATCTCATCTTGAGGGTCTATTGGAAAGCATTTCAAAGAACATTTTGGCTAATGTTGTTTATGAGGAGGCTCCCGCTTCAAAGCTTCTAGCTGACTCTGAAGGCTATATAAGCGAATTGAGAAAAATCGGCGAAGAAGTTAGGAATATAATGCTTGTCCTAAAGCCTGAGAGGGCCCCGTCAATAGAGAAGGCATTTAATGGATTCGTTAGGCTGATAGATGGCTACGTTGAATCTCTAAAAATGTCTGAGCGAACGCAGACTCCACAAAAGGCTTCCCTTGAATACCTAAGAAAAATTATAGTGCAATGTCAGAGCCTCATAGATCTAGCTAAAGATGTCGCAAGGAACCCCTCGAAGAGTATATCCGAGGTCTTAAGATTAAAGGAGATATCTAATGCTAAAGACTACATCTCAAGAATACATATACCGGAAGCAGTTGATATGAGACTTGAGTATTTTAGGAGGAGCCTAGAAAACTTTAAGGCGCTTGTCTTAAGCCTTGAAGAGTCCGCTAGAGAACTTTTAAAGTATATGGAGAGACTTGAGGAGGAGATTTCTAGATTTCAGCAGCGATAAAGTTTAGTGGATGTGATGCAGGTATGAGCATGGTTGATATAACTGCTAAGCCGGAGAGTTATCGTGAGGCCACTGCTAGGGGGAGGATAACGCTTAGGCCAGAGACCGTTAAGCTGATTAAGGAGGGTTCTGTCGAGAAGGGTGATCCAATATATACTGCGAAAATAGCTGGCATACTTGCGGCAAAAAATACACCTGCGCTTATACCCCTCTGCCACCCAATCCCCTTGACTAACGTGGATATAAATGTGAGGATAATAAATGAGAGAACCCTTGAGGTTGAAGCAACCGTCAAATCTAGGGCCCAGACTGGCGTTGAGATGGAGGCTCTTTTCGCAACCTCAGTAGCCTTATTAACTATATGGGATATGGTTAAAAAGTATGAGAAGGATTCTGAGGGGCAGTACCCATATACGTCGATTCAGGATATACGCGTAGTTAGAAAGGTGAAAGATAAGAATGAGTGAGACAACCCTTAAGCATAAAGCTGAGGCCCCTACTACCTTAAATTTTGCGGTGATAACATGTAGTACCTCTAGATATAAAAAATATATTGAGACAGGAGCGCTCGACGACGAGACTGGGGATTTAATAGTTAAGGTTCTTAGAGAGAATGGGCATAGAGTGGGCATGCGTAAAATAGTCTCGGACGATAGGGAGCAGATCCAGAAGGCCGTCATGAGGGCCATTAAGTCTCGCAAAGTTGATGCCATAATAACATGTGGGGGAACCGGCTTAAGCCCAAGTGACATAACAATAGAAGTTATTCATCCACTCTTCGAGAAGGAGATCCCGGGCTTCGGCGAAATATTTAGAATGCTAAGTTATAGAGAGATCGGGCCAGCCGCTGTTATAACTAGGGCAACTGCTGGAGTTATCAAAGGGAAAGTGATATTCTGTCTACCGGGCTCTCCGCATAGTGCCCTCCTAGCGCTAAAAGAAATAATATTGCCGGAAGCTGGACACATTATAAAGCATATTCGGGAGTAGCCTTAAAGTTTAGCCAGCTCTCTTCATTATGAATGAGATCATGTCATCGGTTAGGTTAAGCCATCTGGCTATTCTCTTCCCCATCCTAGGATTATTCTGGAGTATTATGGTTAGGTATGGGAGAACTTCGACTATGGCACGTGAAGCGGACAAGTGACATTTCTTCCCGATTCTCCTGCCTATTTCTTCAAGCATCTCCCTCTCCTCTTTTGTAGCAGATGCGGTCTTTATGCGTTCAGGGAACTTAAATGGAACCCAGCCAGTAGCCTTTCTGCTCCAAGAAAAGGCTACACCAGCAGTCATCCAGTCTATAATGTATCTGAGGAAAGACCAGTCTCCAGTCTCCTTAAGCATTCCCCTATATAAATCTGCCTTAGAGATGGCGTCCATTGCTGCGGCGAGCTCGGTGGGGTTCTTAATATGATATGGAATATTTTCATATATCCATTCGAATAGCATATCTACATCTACATCAGCCATATTAACTGCCGTCTTAGCAGATGTGGCGCTCTTGGCATAAAAGATCATTCTCAGAACATTAAATATCTCCTCTTTCCTATCGCGCATAGCCAGCCAAGAGACATCTTCATAAGTCAGCTTATCTTTGCCCTGGGCAAGCGCTTGGAGATCTAATATCGCTGATCTAACATCACCGCTGCTCCTCTCCGCTATAAATTTTAGGGCCTTATCTTCGGCAACGATTCCCTCCTTAGCGCATATTCGTGCCAGATGTTTCATGACTTCAGATATAGAGAGTCTCTTAAATTCCACAAGAAGGGAGAGGTTCCTCAGCGATGCGAACCTTGGATCCCAGGCGTCATTTGCAATCAGTATTACTGGAGCCCTTGTATTCTCTATAACTTTAATTATCTCCGCTAAGCCGCCTGCGTCAGCTGTGCCAGTTATACCATCGACCTCATCAAACACTATGAGTTTTCTTCTGCCGAAGAGGGAGCCCAGTTGTGATGCTCTTCCAGCGAAGCGCTTAACCGTCTCCTCAGTCCTATATATGCTTGCATCAGTCATTATGATCTCCATGTTAAAATCGTTCGCCAAGGCCTCAACAGTCACTGTTTTCCCAACACCCGGTGGGCCATAAATAAACAGAGCCTTTTTCTCTGGTATGCCTTTCTCCCAGGAACGTAGCCACTCAACTATTTTTTTCTTTGATTCCTCGTTTCCAATAACCTCTGATAAAGACTTGGGCTTATATTTTACTGTCCATGGGACTGGAGGATGCGAAGACATGTGAACCGCCCAATTTATTTAAGACTCTTCTTCATCTCGTAACCGGCTTCAACAAGCTTCGCTAAAAGCGCGCTAAGCTGAACTTCCTCCGTTGCGCCCCTAACAAGCCTATAATCTATTTCACCAATAACATCCGCTAACTTAACCTTCCAGGCATCTGGAATATTGAGACGGAATATCTCGCTGTGTATCTGCCTTATTATATCTGTTCCAGCAAGACCATATTTTCGCGTTAATTCCCTTAGCTTATTTCTGGCGTTTAAGAAGTCTCCGCTTAGGGCTGTGAGCATCATATCTCTTATGTCGGCTGGATTAGCTTTGCCTACAACCGCATATACCAGATCGGCTGTAATAGTCTTCCCTGTAGAGGCTGCAGTTTGAAGAATATTTAGAGTTTTTCTGAGGTCTCCTCCGCTAAGCTCTAATATAGTCTCTACTCCATCATCAGTTATTTCGACATTTTCTTTCTCACATATATATCTAATCCTTTTAGCGACGGCTTCGGCTGGCAGATAAGTGAATCTGAAGGGGGCGCATCTTGACTGTATCGGCTCAATTATCTTACCGCTATAATTGGCTATTAGGATGAAGCGGGCTGTTTCACTGTAACGCTCCATCGTCCGCCTTAAAGCCTGCTGGGCATCATCGGTCATATTATCCGCCTCATCTAAGATTAGAAGCTTAAATGTTACATCGCCTATAGGCTTGGTTCTTGCAAAAGTTTTAACAGTTTCTCTAATCACATTTATGCCTCTTTCATCGCTAGCATTGAGCTCCATAATATATTCACGATAGTTCTCGCCATAAAGGTCATGAGCTAAGCAGAGGGCTGCAGTCGTCTTTCCAGTTCCAGGGGGACCAGCAAATATGCAGTGTGGAACATTTTTTGCTTTTACAAAACTCTTGAGTCTAGCAACTATTTCATCTTGATCGATTATTTCGTCTAATGTATGCGGTCGGTATTTCTCCGTCCAAAGCTCATAGCCCAAAATTATACACCTTTTATCTTACTGGATACACCTTCGATAAAGAGTAAATGTAGTTAAGCCTTTAAATTTTTTAGGATGACTCTAATAAGGATATTATGTGGAATTCGATGAGTGCGGCTACTAAGAGAAGTGCTGCGCAAAAGACAATAAGCTTAGATGCGGATGCGAATTCAGCTTTAAGCCCTCGTTTAAATATTGAATATGCCAGGAAGAGACTCTCAGAGATAGCTAACGCGTAGGAGATGTATTCCATCCATGTAAACGGGAAGAAAAACATTACAAAAAATGTTAAAACTGGATTGATTCTTTTTAGAGCACTAACGGCCGCTATAAATCTTCCAGTATTGTATAGGACGTAGAAGCCCCAGCAGGGCCCAAGTATAGGAGCAAACATTATCAGCGCATGCATAAAATTATTGCCGAAAATTACTTGAAAACCGACTGTTTTCGTTGCCTCTCTTAAGTCATTTAGATTTTGGCTTAGCTTTAGCGCCTCCTCACTCTCGATTTCAGATGTTGCTCCAATCATTGTTATAAAGATGCATAATATCAAAAGCGCTAGAAAGACTGCAACTCTCGCCTTTAGCCTAGACACTAACGTGGATTTAGGGAGATTGTATTTTAGCCATAACCCAGCATTTCCTTTACTAAGCATTTTCCTGAACACCTTTCTCTTACAATAATTGTGGATGAAACTTGTTTATATAGGAAAGGCTCTCCTAAGAGATTGATTTAAATTACCGTGTCAAGTGATTTATTTTGGGTGATGACGAGTCTGACCCTTCTGAGATTCGGGTCAGTGATGTGGATCTTGAGTGCCGAACCCACTACATTTAAAAGCATCTGCCTCGGTGAGATCATGACCCATGAAAGTAAGCATGACGCCGTGGTTATCATAGGTTGCAGGAAAGAGCAAGTCTTAGAGATAATTGAGCATGTTAGGGTAAAGTTCCCGGACGTTGAAATCAGATACGAAGTTTTTCGAGAGGAGTTTATTTAGGCAATAGTGGCCCCGCTAAAATCTTAATATATGGTATGGTGTCCAAATGCAGTATTCTGGAGAGATAACGGTTTTACCAGTCGCCTTTGAGAGTCTAGGAGTTAGGTCTATGTGCACCTATATTGAGACTCCAGAAGTGAAGGTGCTGTTGGATGCTGGTGTCTCACTCGCCCCAAACCGCTATGGTCTCCCACCTCACCCGCGTGAATATATTGCTCTTAAAAACAGGCGTGAGGAAATAATAAGGTTCGCTGAGAAGTCCGATGTTATAACAGTCAGCCATTATCATTTCGACCATCACACACCATCATATACTGACTGGGCATATAACTGGTGTTCAGCCGAGATAGCCGAGAAAATATATAAAGGCAAAATCATTCTAGCAAAGAGTTTTAAGGAGTATATAAACTTCAGCCAGAGAAGGCGTGGATGGCTATTCGCTAAGACGAGTGGAAGTTATGCCGAAAGATTTGAGATTGCTGATGAAAGAACATTCAGCTTTGGTTGCACACAAATATCTTTTTCTAAACCCGTTTTCCATGGCCCCGAGGAATCGGATTTAGGCTGGGTTCTAATGGTGACCGTAAAATATAAAGATGAAAGTATACTCTTTGCACCAGATGTTCAGGGACCGATGTCTCAAGAGACCCTAAACATAATTATTGAGAGCAGGCCGAAGATGATCATAATTGGTGGGCCGCCAACATATCTTGCGGACTTTAGGATGCGGGTAGAGGATATAAATTTCTCCTTAGAGAACCTGAAGACTATTGTTAAGCATGTGCCAGATGTCATTCTAGACCACCACATTTTGAGGGATGAGAACTGGGAGAGCGTAATTAAGCCAATAGTTGAGAGGGCGGCAAGTTTGGGTCATAAAGTTTTCACTGCCGCCGAGTTCTTAGGAGAGGAGAATCAGACCCTTGAAGCATATAGAAAAAGACTCTACTCCAATGAGCCGCCCTCGGAGGATTTTCTAAAGTGGTCTAAGCTACCCTCACCTAAAAGGAGACTCATCCCACCACCACTCTAGAAAAACTAAGGATAAAGTTAAGTATTCTTCTGCAGAAGAAGACATAATAAACTCGCTTTAAGAATTAATTGATAGAACTGCTTATGTCCACGCAGCCAAGTTATGGAGGTCCCTTCATTGGTTGAGGATCTACTTAGATTTATCATTGAAAGAGGGCTCGCTTTTGGAGCGAG
The DNA here is from genome assembly GCA_018396405.1 of Candidatus Bathyarchaeota archaeon. Taxonomy (GTDB): domain Archaea; phylum Thermoproteota; class Bathyarchaeia; order Bathyarchaeales; family DTEX01; genus DTEX01. The sequence continues at coordinate 9,158 of JAGTQD010000022.1, read as the reverse complement.
CTTCTGCGAGGCAAGGTACTTTGAGGAGAAAGTTAACAGCATAAATGTCGAGAATGGTGTTGCTAAGGCTCTGTCCTCCGGGATATTGAGAGGTATAGGCATAAGGGTTATTTTCGACGGCTGCTGGGGCTTTGCATCCACGAATATATTGTCAGTAGAAAGCGCTGAAAAAACTCTGAGGGATGCCATAAGCGGCGCCAGGTCTATAGCAGCCCATAAAAATGAGGGAGCCCAGATAGCTGATGTGAAGCCATCGGTTGATAAGGTTTTTCATAAAGTGGGAATTAATCCCGAGGACGTTGACCCAGAGATTAAAATTAAGAGAATACTTGATCTTGAGAGGGCTGCCAGAGAGTTTAGTAATAGAGTTAAGGATACGCTCATAAATTATAGAGATATTATTACAAAAGTTGTTGTACATAATTCTTTGGGAACGCTTGTTGAAGAAGTTACGCCTAGGACGATGATCTCATGCAGGGTTATAGCGAAAGAAAACGATCTGATGCAGGCTGGATATGAGAGTATTGGGAACGTCGCTGGCTATGAATTAATTGAGGGAATCAATGTTGAAGACTTCTCTATAAAGGCTGCAAGGAGGGCTGTTAGTCTACTAAGTGCTAAGGCTCCGCCAAGAGGAAAATTTAGTGTTGTTGTCGATCCAAAGGTAGGTGGCCTATTTATTCATGAAGCCATCGGACATAATAGTGAGGGAGATTTAGTTTATAGTGGCCAATCTATAATAGCTGATAAGCTTAGGCAGAAAATAGCGAGTGAGATCGTTACGATAATCGATGATCCGACAATACAAGGTTATGGAAAATTCACATATGATCATGAGGGGGTTAGAGCCAGACCGCACGTAATTATAAAAGATGGCGTTTTAGTTGGGTTTCTTCACTCACTTGAATCTGCAGCCAAGCTTGGTGGGATCCCTGAGGGGAGCGCCAGGGCACAATCACATCATCATCCGCCAATAGTGCGTATGTCTAATATTTATCTGGCGCCGGGGGATATGACGCTAGAGGAAATTCTGGAGGATATTAGTTATGGTCTCTATCTTTCTGGTTCAGAATATGGTTATGTTGAGCCGGAGAAGGGGCAATTTACATGTAAAATTGAGGAGGCGTGGCTTATTGAAAAAGGCGAGTTAACAGAGCATCTAAGAGATGTCGCTATAAGCGGCCTAATATTGGAGATTCTGAAGAATATAACTGCCGTTGGGAGAGATTTACGTCTAGAAATGCCTGGGATGTGCAGCAAGTCTGGGCAGAATATATATGTGGATGGTGGCGCACCACACTTCAGAATTGATGGAATTGTTGTGGGCGGAAGGAGATAACCTGGTATGGAGAGCCTAGACCTCTCAGCACCAGCTGAAAAGGCCATACAACTCCTTCGCGGGCTTAATCTAGACTTCTACGATGTTGTGGCGGTATATTCTAAGACAATAAGGATAAACATCTTTGGCAGGAGCATTAAGGAGGCTATATCAAAAGTTAATGTTGGCTTAGGTGTAAGGGTTTTCAAGAATAAAGGTCTGGGCGTAGCCTATAGTCAAAGCTTGGATGAAAGAGATATCGAAGAGACTGTCAAGAAAGCTGCCAAATACGCTAGGGTTGCTCAGCCAGATCCATACTTTAAGGGTCTACCTGGGCCAGTAAAAGCGCAGGAGGTCTCAGGATTATGCGACAAGGAGATAATTAACTTAACCCTTGAGGATGCAAGTAAAATCCCCAGAGACATGGTTGATGCATGCGAGAGCGTGCGTAGGGGTGGAATGTATTATGGTGAGTTCAGCGCCAATTATTCAAAATTCTGCCTACTGGTCTCAACGGGTATCGATATTGAAAGCGAGAAGACAGTTGCCTCCGCATATATACAACCAGTATATAGAAATGGCGATGATGTTGGGAGTTCATATGAATTTGATTATAGTGTATGTTTATCCAATATAGATCCTTACTGGATTGGGCGTAAAGCCGCCGAGAAGGCTATAGAACAATTCGGGTCGAGAAAGATTAAGAGTGGTGTACTACCGCTTATACTCCTCCCAGAGGCTTCTAGCACGCTATTTAGGAACATGCTCTCAGCCCTTTCAGGCGAACGTGCGGTAAAGGGAAGAACCTTTGCATCAAATCTTCTCGGCAAACAGATAGCCCCGGAAAACCTTAAAATAATTGATGATGGGACTATTCCTGGGGCTGTTGCCAGCAGCACATATGATGGAGAGGGCGTCCCAAAAAGACTAGTAAAAGTTATTGAAAATGGCACGGTTCTAACCTTTTTACATAACTCTTATTCAGCTGGAATTATGAATATTGAGTCTACGGGTCATGCTATTAGAAACGGTTACAGGGGCAACATTGATGCCGGACCAAGCAATATTAGAGTTAAGCCTGGGGATTGCACGCTAGATGAAATCATAAAGGAGACTAAGAAGGGGATATTAGTCGCCAATGCATCCTTCACACCGAACATCGTTTCAGGCGAAATCTCGACAACAATAGATGAAGGCTTCCTAATAGAGAATGGAGAAAAAGTTTTCCCTGTGAAGAATTTAATGATCGGCGGGCACATACTAGAATTCCTCAAAAACATCGACCTAATATCTAAAGAGGGGAGAGTTTTCGGCGGAGGCCACTTCTTCCCGGCAATAAGGGTCAGAGAAGCTAAGATATCTGGTGAATAAAGGCGCCAAAACCAACGTGATTCAAAGGAAGGGATGGTGGGCCCGACCGGACTCGAACCGGCGACCCGCGGGTTATGAGCCCGCCGCTCTAACCTAGCTGAGCTACGGGCCCAAGGAAGCTGTCAAATTATTCTTAGAAATTATTCCTATTTAAGGGTATTGCCATAAAATTAAATAGTAAGGATTAAAAACTTAAATATCGCGTATACACTCAAATTTAATGGCACTCTAGTTGGTAGAGTGAGCCGCCGTAGCTCAGCTGGTAGAGCAGCGGGCCCATGAGGCAATATGCCTCAGGGGCTGAGGCTGTTAACCCGTGGGTCGACGGTTCGAGTCCGTCCGGCGGCGCCACATATAAACTTTGGAATAATCCGTAGACATATATTATTTTCTCTTTCTAAATACCTTACAGTCGTCAGCCTCACATATGTATTTGAAGCCCTGCTCGACTAGCCCCAACATCATTGAGGGTTTTAGCTGCAGCCGATACATATTCATTCATTATCACGCTTTCACAAATGGCTTTGGCGAGGTTCACGATAGATTTTTCTGAGCGCTATCTAAGTAACATATTTGCAGAAAGCCCCTTAAAGAAAAAGAGAGGGTTTTGCAGGAAATCTCTAATAGTCTTTAAATCTATCGTAGTCAGGACTAACGACTACAAGATGTTCTGGGATTTATATACGATTTTCGTAACATTTCTACGAAAAGACGAAAGATTTATATTTTTGACGATGATATCAAGAATATCAAGATGGTTTGGTGTTTGGTATGTTGAGAATCTATGAGAAGACGCCTCCAGTTCCACCTGAAGAGTTTGTTAGGGTTGAGTGGGTATCTTTGAAAGAGTATGTCGCTGATGTTCTCTCTTCTCTGAAGGTTCCAAGAGAGCATGCTGAGATTGTTGCAGATGTTCTTGTGACCGCGGATCTCATGGGGATTGAGAGTCATGGCGTCCAAAGACTTAGAAGATATACCGTCGGCATTCAAGTTGGTTCAGTAAACCCGAAGACAGAAGTGAATATTGTAAAAGAAACTGCCTCAACAGCGCTAGTTGACGGTGGATCCGGGCTAGGTCAGGTTATTGCTTATAATGCTATGAAGATCGCTATCGAGAAGGCTGGAAAAACGGGTGTCTCAGCGGTCGGAGTTAGAAACAGTCACCACTTTGGTATAGCTGGATACTATGCTTTACAGGCGGTTAAGAGAAATATGATTGGTATCGTGATGACGAACTCTGAAGCGCTAGTATCATACACGCATACGGTTGGCAGGAATATGGGTACGAATCCTATAGCTGTTGGCTTCCCAACGAAAAATCCACCTCCAGTGCTCTTTGATGCTGCCACAAGTGTCGTTCCCATCGGGAAGATAGAGGTCTATGCTAAGGAGGGTAAGAAGATACCGCCTGGCTGGGCCCTTTCCCCTGAAGGAAAAATTGAGGAGGATCCAAAGGAGGTTTTGGCTAGGAAAGGTTCGGTATTGCCATTAGGGGGGCTTGGGGAGGATTTTGGCGGGCATAAGGGTGCAGGCTTAGCTCTCGTCGTAGATGTGCTTTGCGGCGTATTAACTGGAGCCAACTATGGAATATTCGTCAAACATACAACCGATAAAGAGAGGGCGAACGTCGGGCACTTCATGATGGTAATAGATGTGGATAAGATATCATCGCTAGACTTCTTTTTAGAGAAGATTGAGAAATACAAAGAGTATATAAAGAGTTTGAGAAGGATTTCAGAGAATGCTGAGGTATGGATACCAGGAGAGAAGGCCTGGCTGACGATGGAGACTAGGAAAAGAATAGGGATACCAGTTCATAAAAATATCCTCAAGGAGATAAAAGACGAAGGAGAAAAGCTTGGAGTAGAATTTAAAGTTAAAATACTTAAAGAAACAGCCTAAGAGCTTAAACATTATGATGAACTGAACTAGTGTGATCCTAATGGAGATTGAAGAGATTGCTAACGAAATGATTAGGATGCAGAAGGATAGTGTCATTCAGGCTGGTTTAAGAAGATCCATAGATAATTTTTTTCGCTCTATAAACAATGTCTTAAAAAATTACTCTATGCTTATAGAGATCGCCGAATATATAAGGTCTGTTAGAGAGAAGGTTTTAGGAGACCTTGAGTATTATATTGATAAGGCAATTAAGAGTATAAGTGCTACTGGCGCGCATGTGTATTTCGCCAAAGACAGCAATTCTGCGTTAGAAATAATAGATAGAATTATTGGTGACAAAAAGAGGGTCATTGTTAAAGCTAAGTCTATGGTGACCGAGGAAATAATGCTGCGTGAACATCTTATTGAGAGGGGGCATGAAGTCTACGAGACAGACATAGGCGAATTCCTAATACAGATATCAAAGGGAAAGCCGATGCACGTTATAGTTCCAGCACTTCACTTGAGTAAAGAGTATATAGCTGACTTACTAAGACTCTATTTGGGATTAACTATTAACAATAACGCATCCCACGAGGAGCTTGTCTCGCATATCAGAGACTTCTTGAAAGAGAAGTTCCTTAGAGCTGATGTTGGAATCAGCGGTGCAAATGCTATAGCTGCCGATACTGGGTCTATTTTCCTCGTCCATAACGAAGGTAACATAAATGAAATAGCTGCATTACCACCCATTTATATAGTGGTTGCAGGCGTTGAAAAGATCGTGCCAACCTTTAGGGATGCTTTTCTACAGGTTATGGTTCAATCTGGTTATGCTGGGCTTTATCCACCAACATATGTAAATATAATTACGGGGATAAGTAGCACGGCCGATATAGAGTATCATAGGGTTTATGGTGTGCATGGTGCAAAAGAAATCCACGTAATACTTTATGATGGCGGAAGAATTAGGGCTTCTAAGGATCCAATTTTAATGGAGCAGCTCCGTTGCATTAAATGTGGGAGATGCCAAATTTCCTGCCCAATATGGGGTATCTGTGGTAATATATGGGGTGGGAGGATTTATGGTGGGCCAATGGGCGTCGGGTGGACGGCGATAACCGAGGGAGTAGAGATCTCCGAGACGATTTCCTGGTTCTGCTTGCTTTGTAATGCTTGTAAAGAGTTATGTCCAGTTAAAGTAAACAGCGCTGGTATCTCCAGAATGTTGAGATCTAGGAGCATTGAAAAAGGGAAGGTGCCTCCAAAGATCAGAGATATGCTGGAAAACATATATAAGTATGGAAATCCCTTCGGATTACCGCGTGCAAAAAGGTCTGAATGGGCTGGAAATAGTATTCCACGATTTAAGAGGGGTATGGAGGTCCTCTATTATGTAGGTGATATGGGCTCATTCCACCCAAGGGCTCAGTTAGCAGCCAAAAGCTTGGCTGAGATTTTACTTTTGTCTAATGTCTCCTATGGTATTCTGGGCGAAGAAGAGTATTGCTCAGGAAGCGAGGCTTATGAGATTGGCGAGACCGGTCTCTTCGAAGAGATGGCTAAGCGAAATATAGAGATTTTTAGAGCACTTGATGTGAAGAAAATCATCACCCTATCCCCCCACTCCTATAATGTCATGAAGAACTTTTATGGCGATTATGGCGGCAAGTTTGACGTAAAACATTACACCCAGTTTCTTTGGCATCTTATTAAAGATGGAAGAATAAAATTTGATTCTGAAGCCCCGCTTAATAAGACTATCGCATATCATGATCCATGCTTCTTAGGTAGATGGAATGGCGAGTATGAGGCTCCAAGAAATATCCTGAAATCTATCCCGGGTGTCCATTTTGTTGAATTAGAGCGTGGTAGAGAAAACTCCCTTTGTTGTGGTGGTGGAAGCGGTAACTGCTATGTTGGTTTCGGCTGCGGTCTGCTGTTTGAAAGCGACTCTAATCCTAATAGGATGAGGGTTAAAGAGGCTTATAACGCTGGCGTAGAAATATTGGCGGTAGCCTGCCCCTCCTGTCTCATTATGTTTGATGAAGCCGTTAAAGCAGAGGGTTTGGAGAATGATCTTGCTATAATGGACATTTCAGAGGTAGTCAAACTATCTCTCCAGAGGGCTAAGTATCTCTAGCGCTTTTTAAAGGTTATAGTTAAATATCTCAAAACTCTTCTTTTATTTTTAGATGAGGAGGCCGTCCCAGACTGACCCTATGGAATGAAGACTTCACGACGGTCTGATAAATTTCCAGTCATCTTCAAGAAGAAACTTTAAGTAGTAGTTTCGCAATCTTCAAAAAGCAGAGTAAATATTTAAAGTTTGGGGGAAGGTGAAAAGATGGAGTATATTTATGCCGCGATGCTCCTCTATAAGGCTGGTAAACCTATAGATGAGGAGAATCTAACTAGGGTTCTCCATGCGGCTGGAGTTAATGTCGATCCAATAAGGGTTAAAGCTCTTGTAGCCGCCCTCTCAGAAATAAATATCGACGAGGCTATAAAGTCCGCGCCAACTTTTATGCCGATGATGGCTCCAGCAGCTGCTCCTGCAGTTACTCAACCACCAGTTGCGGAGGAGAAGGCAAAGAAGGAAGAAGAGAAGAAAGAGAAAGAGGAGAAAAAAGAAGAAGAGGCGCTGGAGGGTCTAGCAGCCCTCTTTGGATGATCTTGAAATGGCGTGGATGCAGGCACTTCTCCTTTACTTTAGGATTTCTAGTGGCTCCAAGTTGATGGAGATGCTTCCTATCTAGATTATGGCTATGCAGGTATCCAATCATAAAATCTTAGAATATTTTTGTTGAGGGGGTTTAATGCACTTTAGTGAAGATGAATATAGGTTGCCCTTCTTTCTAGAAAATGGATATGTTAGAAAGAAGTGTCCGAGATGCGGAGAATTCTTTTGGACGCTGAATCCAGATCAAGTGTTATGCGGGGAGTCTAATGTTTATGGTTGTGCCGAATATGCGTTTATAGGTAATTCTCCAATGAACAGACATTATACTCTGGCAGAGATGAGAGAAGCCTTTCTATCATTCTTTGAGAAGAGGGGTCATGAACGCATTAAGCCGTATCCTGTCGTTGCGAGATGGAGAGATGACTTATACTTTACAAATGCGAGCATAATAGATTTTCAGCCATATGTTACAGAGGGAATAATTCCACCGCCAGCAAACCCATTAGTCATTAGTCAACCATGCATTAGATTTCAGGATCTAGAAAACGTTGGCCCAACATTCGGTAGACACCTAACCATATTTGAGATGGGCGGGCACCACGCATTTAACTATCCAAACAAGGAAGTTTACTGGAAAGACGAGACCGTAAGATATCACCATGAATTTGTAGTTAAGAGCCTCGGCATTAGACCAGAATTAATAGTCTATAAAGAGGGGATATGGTCTGGAGGCGGGAACGCTGGCCCAGACGTTGAGAGTATAATCTGCGGCCTAGAGGTTGCAACATTAGTCTTTATGAAGTATAAAGTTGTGGGCGAGGAGTTTATTGAACTACCTATAAGGACAGTTGATACTGGTTATGGAATTGAGCGCTTTACTTGGCTTTCTCAAGGGACGGTTAGCTGTTTCCACGCGGTATATGGAGAGTTGTTAGATAAGGTGATGAAGATTGCCAGCATAAGTAGTGTAGATCATAGGCTTCTGGAGGATTTCGCTAGGGTATCTGGGCTGATAAGCATATCGAAGACCGTTAGTAGGGCTGAAAACTGGAGACGAATAGCCAGTAAGCTGGATATAGATGTCAGCGAACTACAAAGAATAATAAATCCAATAGTTGATGTCTTTGCCATCATAGATCACACAAAGTGCTTGGCCTTTATCTTAGCTGAAGGCGTCGTCCCATCAAACGTTGAAGAGGGCTACTTGGCAAGATTACTTATTAGAAGGACGTATAGGCTTCTAAGGAATTTTGGGATTGAAAAGCTGATGCCTGAAATAATTAGCATGCAAGTATCCTACTGGTCTAGAGACTTCCCACACCTAAAAGATATGCACAATGAAATTCTAGAATTACTCGAGATTGAGATCGAGAAGTATAAGAGCACGTTAGAGAGAGGGAAAGACATTGTTAAACGTTTAGTCCGAGAGATTAAGGCGAGGGGTGAGACTGAAGTTCCAATAAGTAAGCTCGTGGAGCTTTATGATTCGCATGGCTTAACGCCAGAAGTTGTTTCTGAAGCAGCTTCTTCTGAGGGACTGCAGATCAATGTGCCTGAGGGCTTCTATAACTATGTTGCTGAGAAGCATGTTTCCTCAAGAAGACCCGCTTTTAGAATGGTTGAAGAACTAGGGGAACTGAAAATGGATCTCACTGGTCTGCCGGAAACTAAACAATTATATTATGAAGACGCTTACATGAAAGAGTTTAAAGCTAGGGTTCTTAGGGTTTATGGAAACATGGTTATATTAGATAGAACTGCTTTTTACCCAGAGGGTGGAGGGCAGCCCTCGGATCAAGGACGTTTAGAGTTTAATGGCGGGAGCTCCAGAATCTATGATGTTAAGAAGGTTCCTGGAAACATAATAGTCCACTTTGTCGAGGGTCCGGTTCCAAGCGAGGGCTC
>JAGTQD010000021.1 GCA_018396405.1 Candidatus Bathyarchaeota archaeon | reverse complement strand
TAGGCGGAACATTCACAGACCCATACAGCGGCATGTTCACAGTATCATGGCAGCCGCCAAAGGAAGGCTTATGGTGGATAATCGCATCATTCCCAGGATCAAAAAGCTACTATCCATCATGCGCCCAAACACCAATAGTTGTAACAACACCGCCACCCGCTCCCACGCCTGCGACACCAGAACAAGTAGAGGCGGTTCAATCCTCTGTTATTCAAACACTGCTGCCTATAGTCGTGTCGCTAGTCATAGTGGTGATTATATGCCTATGTTTGGTAGCTTATGACATACGCATCAACAGGAAAATATTGAGACAAATAACTCGCTGAGTAATGAACCTTCCCTTTTTTTTAATTTATTATCTTAGCTCTAGACTTTCATCCAGTATAGTGTAAGTGGAATTTTTAGGTTTAATTTGCCCGCGACTGAGAACATCTGATTCCAAATAAGTAACAAGCCTGATAAATGGTAAATCCACCATCATTGATTGTTTCGAATCAAAAAGTTTGGCCTTAAACCAATGTTATATCCACTTATAGCTGCTTTAAAACGGATTTATTTCACAATTTAAATCCGAATTTCGTAAGTAAATGTTAATAGTTTTTAATGACATTTTTTGGTTAGGTGTCCCTTGATGGAAGAATATAAGATGCCATTAATAGGGGATAGATTTCCTCAGATGGAGGTTAGGACTACTAGGGGCGTAATTAAGCTTCCAGATGATTACAGCGGTAAATGGTTCATTTTGTTCAGCCACCCAGCTGACTTTACTCCAGTGTGCACAACAGAGTTTGTTGCTTTTCAGAAAAGATATGAGGAGTTTCGCAAGCTTGGGTGTGAATTGATAGGTTTAAGCATAGACCAGGTTTTTGCGCATTTAAAGTGGGAGGAGTGGATTAAGGAAAACCTCGGTGTTGAAATCGAGTTCCCGATAATAGCTGATAACACAGGCGAGATAGCTGCAAGGTTGGGTATGCGCCATAAGCAAGCAGCTGGGACTCAAACGGTTAGAGCTGTTTTTATAGTTGATCCTAAGGGCATCATTAGGGCTATCCTCTACTACCCCATGGAGCTCGGCAGAAACATGGATGAAATACTTCGAATGGTGAGGGGCCTGCAGGTAGCTGATAAGGGTTACGCCATACCCGCAAACTGGCCGAATAATGAAATAATCGGTGACTGCGTAATAGTTCCACCAGCTAACACTGCAGACATGATAAAGAAAAGGAGAGAGCAGGAGAAAGCAGGAGAGATAAAGTGCATAGATTGGTGGCTCTGCTATAAAAAGTTAGAGTAAGCGATAACAGCCCCTTCATCTTTTTCTGAATAGCCAAAAACTAAGATTTCGCGGACAATTACAAGCTTTAGAATGTTACATTCTCTCAGGGGCAAAAATGCCTATAAGATTAAGGGCGTTTCTTAAAACTATCCGTACAGCATCCACTAGGGCTAATCTTGCATCGCTTAGTTCAACAGGCTCCGCTTTTATCACGGGGAAGGCATTATAGAACGTGTTGAATTTATCTGCGAGAGCGTTAGCATACTCAGCAATAATATTTGGCTTAAGCATGTCTGCAGCCTCTATGAATACTTCTGGAAACTCAGCTATAGCCAGCACTATTTCCCGCTCAAGTTTCTCCCTTAGAAGATCGTAGGCTGCTCTTTCGGGTTTTCTCGCTGCCTTCCTAAGAATGCTACATGCCCTTGCGTGAGAATATTGAATGTAGGGCGCGCTATTTCTCTCAAAGTCCAGCACTTTATCCCACTTAAATTCGACAGGTTTAGCTGGATCTACGGCAATAAGTGCATAGCGGACTGCACCTATACCAATGATTTCGGAAACTTGACGTTTCTCCTCCTCCGATAGGTTCGGCGAACGTTTAGAAACTTCTTCATAAGCCCTCCTAATAGCCTCTTCAATAACATCATCAAAAGCTATGTATCGGCCGCGCCTACTTGACATTTTATAGCCGGGAAGGGTTACAAGGTTATATGCGAAATGTACAAGGTTATCTGCTTGTCTCCAATATCCAAGGGCATATAGCGCTACCTTTAATTGCATCTGCGCCAGAGACTGCTCCATACCAATAACGTTAATACATTTTTCAGCCCTTCCGAACTTCCATATAGTGTATGCTATATCCCTAGTAGTGTAGAGAGTTGTGCCATCAGCTCGCACAAGTGTGAGGGATGGAATCTCATAGCCCTCTCTAAGCCCAAGTTTACTCCAGAGACTTAAATCTCTAACCACTTTATTTGCATCAAATTCTAGAACCCCTCCCTGCATAAATACATAGGACGTCCTTTTCAGCATGTGTAGTACTTTACCCACAAGTCCACTCCACACAAATTCACTTTCCCAATCCCAAGAATCATATGTCACGCCAACACGGGTTAGAGTTTCCCTAAATCCTTCAAGGCAGAGTTGGCTTACTTCCCTAATTAATGCTCTAGCTTTTTCCTCACCAGCCTCATAAGCTCTATTAAGCTCATTTATTGCCTCTTCAGGGTCTTCATCTTCACTTATCTTTTGCAATAACTCATCAAATAGTTGGGGATGTTTTTCTTTAAGTTCAGCTGCAACAGAAATCCATTCATCTATCTCCCGCTGAAGGCGAGGAGTCTCATCTTCCTTATTAAGAGCTCTAGCAGCTTCAAGCTCCTTCTTTAAGCGCTTTATTTCAACTAAACAGCTTGTTATCGTGTATATCTTCCCAAGGAAGTGATCTGGCTTCTCAGCCGGCTTTGGCCTCCCAAGCTTGTTATATCCATAAGCCAACACCGCTGTTTGCCTTCCTACGTCATCCACGTAATAATGTCTAGAAACCACATGACCCCTCGAGGATAATAATCTAGCGATGGAATCTCCAAGCATAGGGTTTCGAGCCTGACCGACATGTATTGGGTGAACTGGGTTAACACTAGTATGCTCCACGATAATTCGCTGCGGCTTCTCCACCTTGATGAGGCCATAGTTTTCATTTAATTGCCTAGCGGATTCGATAACTATTGCTGAGAACTTATCAAAGTTAATGTGAAAATTTATGTAACCTCCACCAGCAACCTCCACTTTCTCTATAAGGGAAAAGGCAGCCTTATCCATGGATTCAACTATGCGATTTGCAAGTTGAAGCGGAGTCTCACAGGTTTCCTTAGCGATCTCAAAACATATTGATGAAGCTAATTGACCGAACTCGAAGACCGGTGGCTTTGCAAAATTCAATTGCTCAAAGCTCCTATCAGGAAAAACCTTTTCTAAGCTAGAGGTTAAGGCTTTTAGGCATTCACTTCTAAATTCCGCCATAGGGTTCTGCGATATCATTAATGTCACACCTGCTTGATTGGAAATATGAATTGTTGTTATTGAACATTAATATATCTGGGTTCGGCGATAAAAAGCTATCAAGAAAAATTTACGGATGGTTTGGCTGTGGGAAAACCTAAGATAGTTTTCTCTAAGAAGTGTTTAGAGTACGGGTTATGGCATATTGAGGGACCTATGAGGGTTAAACGGGCTTATGAAATCTTAAAGGATCGGGGCTATGAATTTATTGAGCCTGAACCAGCTAGCGAAGAAGACATCCTTAGGGTTCATGACCCAGATTACGTTGACCGCCTTAAGATGGGACTTATTGAGGACCCTGACACTCCTGCTTATGAGGGAATTTATGAATATGCACGTCTCTCAGCTGGAGGCGCCATATTAGCAGCTATGATAAATGGTTTCTCCCTTATGAGGCCTCCAGGCCATCACGCTGGGAGGAGAGGAGCCGCTCTAGGGGCCCATACCCTGGGCTTTTGCTATCTGAATAATGTCGCAATAGCAGTTAAAAAGTTGAACAGGCCCACCCTGATCCTAGATATTGACGGCCATCACGGTAATGGGACTCAGGAAATATTCCTTGGAGACGAGAAGGTTATTTTCATCTCGCTTCATAGATATCCCCATTATCCAGGTACAGGCTATCGTTCAGAAGCTAACTGCTTCAATTTTCCATTACCTGCCGAGTGCGGTGAAGACATATACCTGAGAACTCTTAACGAAGCTCTCCGCATGATTGACGTAGATAAGGTTGAAGTTGTAGCCGTGTCAGCGGGTTTTGATACATTTACAGGCGACCTAGCCTCATTGGGATTAACTGAAAAAAGCTTCACTGAAATAGGCAGAATTATAGCAAACATAGGGAAGCCCACCTTCTTCGTCCTTGAAGGCGGATACATAGGCGAAAATGTAGGGAGAGCCATTGACGCCCTACTCAGGAACTTCCAATAAAACAAATAATGTTAAATTAGCTGGCACTTTAATCTCCTTCGGCGCCTCCTACTTTGTACTATGCTTAATCGTTGCAGAAGCCCTTCACGATGGCTATAGCATATCAAGGAACTACATAAGCGAGTTAGGTGTAGGATCAACAGCCCTAATCTTCAACAGTTCAACGTTTATCCTAGGAGCGACAATTTTCGGCGGCGCATATCTGTTAAGAAAGTCCATGAAGGGCAGGATCCTTCCACGACTCCTCATGACCTCTGGGATTGGTTGCATGGGTACAGCACTTTTCCCATACACGCTTGGGATTATCCATATCCTATTCTCGATAATGGCTTTCGCTTCAGGCATCCTTGCAATTTTTACTTCTTGCAAACTTCTCACGCCTCCAGTAAAGTACATATATCTATGGCTTGGAATGACATCACTAGCTGCCTTCATACTCTTTACCATAGGAGAGGTTTCCATACGCTTCTTCAACGTCTCTCTAAACTTAGCTATAGGTTTAGGCGGGATGGAGAGGATGATAGTTTATCCAGTATTGATATGGGCATTAAGCTTCGGTGGTTTTCTTTATGGAAGCGAAATAGGCTAAAATTCTCATCTACAAAATAACGTGGCCCAAATTCTTTTTTATCTATGCAAGCTTGGCGTTGCTCTTAACTTAAGGTAGTAGCTATTTCTAGGATTAGTATAACAAGAGTATGTACATTATCAGGTGATATATTACGTAAAATGTTGATGTTGAATTAAACTTTTTTGGAAGATTTAATATTGGCGTATATTTCAAAATGTTTTAGATATAATAGCAACATGTAAAGGCACGCTATTTTAATGGCATCTCGGTGCCCCTTATGTCTGAAAAGTTTATTAAGAGGTGGGAGGGCAAGCAAGCTAATGAATCATTAACAATGCGGATAAAGGAAGCGATTCAATCCCCTGGGCCTCTAAAACCAAGACTTGAAATGGCTGCAAGACGTTTAGAACTTCAAATTGCAAAGCTTGATCAAGCTAGTGAACGTTTCAGCCAAAGAGACAAGTCGCTATTTGCAAAAATTGTTGAGGCATATGCAAAACACGACATGGATCACGCGAGAGTTTTCGCTAATGAATTGGCTGAGATAAGAAAGATGGAGAAGGTGATAATGAATGCCAGACTAGCCCTCGAGCAAATAGTGCTTAGGCTGAAGACTATAACTGAGCTTGGAGACGTATTAACTACTTTAGCGCCTGCAGTAAGCGTATTAAAATCCGTTAGGACAGGTCTTGCAAGCTTCCTGCCTGAGGCTGATCATGAGTTAAATGAGATAGGGGATATGTTAAGCAGCATAATAATGGAAGCTGGACAGACTACAGGGTTAACCCTAAACTTTGAAGCCGCCAATGAAGATGCCCAAAAAATACTAGCAGAGGCAGCTGCTATAGCTGAGCAAAGAATCAAGGAAAAGCTGCCAGAACTCCCCGTTACCCTTCCATCATCATCCGAGAGAGCCCTTGTGTAGAGCTTTCCCTCCTTTTTTAATATGATCTTGGTTTTTGGCCATTAAAATGTGAACGTTGTTTATTTAACAAAAATTCCAAAAACGAGGTTGCGACCTTGGAGCAAGCTTCATGCTTACAGGAGACCTCGCAGGGTTAATGTGGGCAAGAATAATATCAGCAAAGGATACTCAAATAGAAGCAAGTGATCGCGTGTCGTCGTCTTTAAAAATTACTGAGCATTTTGTAACAATCTAATTGGCGGGCCCGCGGGGATTTGAACCCCGGTTCTCCGGCTATCCCCCGAGTGCCCCCCATGTAGGAAAGGGGGATATACGTCCGGAGGCTTGCGCGTCGCCTTTAACTTACGCTTTAAGGGCGGCTCGGCGCCTTAATCCATGCTGGGCCACGGGCCCATTAGCTTTTTGTCGTTGCCCTTCTTTCAAGTTTTCGCTTCTATTAGCTCTTCATTTATCCACCAAGCTCTCTTCTTACCGCTTTTCTCGCCTGCATAGTATTCTACTATAGGTTTGCCGATGGTTTTTTTAGATGTTTTCTCAAGCCGTCTAAGTCTGTTTAAGACAAGCCAGCGGTTGGTGTTGGTGTATGTTGCCAACTCAGGTGTTGTTGCCCCTTTGTAGTGGATTAGGTAATCTATAATTTTATGGTCAACTGAATCTTTGCAGAATCCGTATGGATTTATCTGTCCCTTACTATAGCTTATAACTTCAAGCTCGGCTAAATACTTTCTAACTTTTGAGAATTCCCCTTCTAGTTTAGCGATTCTTTGCTCGAGTTCAAGTAACTTATTTGGCCGCGGGGTTCTTTCAAGCTTCTCTATTATGGCTTCGCGTATGAAATTGCTCCTCTCACCTTCTGGGACTCTTAATGCAAGCTCCATATAAACCTCTTCTGGGATCTTGATGGAGATGACCCTTAAGTTATTCGTCATTTATATCACCAATAATAACTGTTGTATTCAAATTACAACTTTCTTCGGAAATCTTTTAAAAGTTAATGAGATAAACTCTAACGTTTGCTATATACCACCTGTAAAGGGTTGTAAATTTATGGCTCGAAAAACAACGATCTCTTTAATAAAATGTGACGTAGGCTCCTTAGCTGGCCACCATGTCGTGCCCCCTCCCCTCCTAAAAATTGGGGAGAAAAAACTAAGCGAGGCTAGAGAAACTGGAGTGATAAAGAGTTATTACGTCTTTAACGTCGGAGACGACATGGAACTCCTAATGGTTCATGATCGAGGCGAATCAAATCCTGAAGTTCATAAACTTGCATGGGACGTCTTCCAAGAAGCTGCTAAAAAAGCAATGGAACTAGGGCTTTATGGAGCAGGGCAAGACCTACTTAAAAACGCTTTTAGTGGAAACATTCGCGGTTTAGGTCCTGGAGTAGCTGAAATGGAGATTGAGGAGAGGAAATCAGATCCAATAGTGGTTTTCGCTGCCGATAAAACCTCAGCTGGCTGCTTCAATTTTCCCCTCTATAAGATATTTGCTGATCCGATGAACACCGCTGGTCTAGTGATAGATCCCAATATGGCTGGCGGATTTAAGTTTGAAGTGGTGGATACAAAAGAAAACCTAAGTGTAACTCTTAAGTGCCCCGAAGAAATATACGAGCTGGTCGCATTAATAGGAACCGTTGAACGCTACATAATATCGCGGGTTTGGAGGGCTCGAGACAATCTTATATGTGCATCAAGCAGCGTGACCAGGCTATCCCTCATTGCGGGAAAATACGTCGGGAAAGATGACCCAGTATTAATAGTAAGGGCTCAGCATGGGCTTCCAGCTGTTGGCGAGATTTTAGCTCCTTTCATGCATGCATACTTAGTGGCAGGGTGGATGAGGGGAAGCCATTGGGGTCCCCTGATGCCAGTTAGTTTAAAAGATGCTAAATGCACTCTTTTCGATGGGCCTCCAAGAGTGGTTGCCCTAGGGTTTCAAGTTGCAAATGGCGCCATCGCCGAGGATGATGAAGGAAAACCCATGATAGCTGACCTTTTCGCTGATCCCGCCTTTGATTACGCTAGGAAGGAAACACTTCAATTAGCTGTTATGATGAGGCATATGGGCGAATTTGAGCCTGCTAGATTAAGCATTGAATCTATGGAGTACACAACCCTCCCTCAGGTTTTAGAGAAACTTAGGAACCGCTTTAGGCCCCTTGAGGGCTGATCATCACCCCTTCTTTATCACTTTTTAACCCCGAAAATATAAAAAGTATGTAAGTTTAAACAGTAAGACTCAGCTGAGGAAGAGAGCGAGACATGAAAATCGTGGTGCTTGTCTACGAGTATCCCCCTAAGATTGTTGGTGGTCTTGGAACATATGCAGCGGAGATCACCCGAAAATTCGTGATGATGGAGCATGATGTCACAGTCTTTACAATGAATGATGATCAGGGAAGCCTCCCCACTAGGGAGATTTGGCGGGGTATAGAAATCCATAGACCCCTCCACATAGATATCTCCGACTCCCTCCCAGATGTTGTAGCTGAGGATGTTAAAAAATGGGGTAGGGGCATTCAGCTCTTCTCTAAAATCCTAGTCTACAATTATTTAAGCGCCTCAAAACTTGTTAACGAATTAATCAGGAAGGAGAACTTCAAGTATGATGTAGTAGCTGCTCACGATTGGCTTTCAGTTATTGCCGGCGTCACTGTAAAGAAGGAAACGGGTCTTCCACTGGTCTTTCATGTACATAGTACGGAGAAAGGGCGCACCCTTGGCAATGGCTCTGAAGTGATTAGCAACATAGAATTAAGGGGTGCAAAGTTAGCGGATATGGTGATAACCGTCTCATATGCCATGAAGGATGAGCTTATAAGCTTAGGTTTCCCGCCTGAGAAGATTCACGTATGCCATAATGGCGTAGACCCGCAAAAATACAATCCAGATGCGGTAAATCAAGAGGATGTTAAAAGGTTAAGAGAGTCTTATGGGATAGGCGAAGGCGACCCCATGATCCTATTCATAGGCAGGTTGGTGGGCGTTAAAGGCGTTGACAAGCTTATCATGGCTATGCCCTACGTATTACAGCAGCATCCAAACGCCAAGCTCGTAATCGTTGGTGTAGGTGACATGCAAGAATACCTCAAAAATCTTGTTAACGCAATGGGGCTGAACAATTCAGTCAGATTCAACTTTAACTTTGTATCGGAGGAAGAGCGGATTCTACATTATGCAGCGTGCGACGTAGCTGTTTTCCCAAGTTTATATGAACCATTCGGCATAGTAGCCCTTGAAGCTATGAGCATGGAACGCCCTGTGGTAGTTGGCGCGGCTGGCATTAGTGGCATGCGTGAAGTTGTTACCTGCTCTGGTGAAGAACAGTGTGGCTATCACGTGAACCCAAGTAATCCCGCTGACATTGCTTGGGGAATAAACAACGTACTTGAAAGTCCAGAAAAGCGTAAATGGCTTGGAAAAAATGGGCGGCGGAGGGTTCTAAGAGAGTTCACATGGGAGAAAGCTGCTGAAAGAACCATCGCCCTGTATGAGCAAGTAATTAAACGTTAATTTTCACGCCTTTTACGCTGAAATGCAATAACTTAAATACTTGTAATTTCAACTTTCTCCCGGAAGTGAAAGTCATGGAGTTTGATAGAGAAACCTTTAGGAGATTGTTTCCAAATCTCGCCAAAGAGCTGGAGTCGGGCAGAAATAGCGTATCAATAAACTCGGTTAGGACGGATATCGAAGTTGGCGAGAAAGCTGTTTCCCAAAGTTTTGTCCACTATGAACCTGACGTGATAGATTTCATACGGCGGTGTGATACGGCTGAACAGGCTGAGGAAATAATCGACTACATGGAACGGAGAGGTGAAATCAGAAAAGAGTATGCTGCTCAATTAAGGAAGCAACTCAAAGAAAAAGGTGTAAGAAGCTTTGGACCTAAAAAAGAGGAAGGCTACTACCTGAAGCATGGCCTACCAGAAAAATATTAAGGATCAAAGCGTTTATGCCACTCTAAAAAATTAAATAAAGAGCCTCCTACAAATTAGAAAGTCCTGGCATTTAGCAAGTCAATTTGGAGGAAGCCTGTTGAGAAAGGCAATGATGAAATCAACAGTTTTATCCGTTACAATTTTAATGTTATTTATGGCGGTTTTCCCCCTTAACATAGTGAAGTCCCAAAGTATCTATAGCGTAGAGTGGGTAAATCATAGAATAAGCATTCTTCACAATGGCTTCATCCTAGTTAATGACACAGTTAAGCTAGTCAGTCAGTCGCTTGATCACTTCCTAATAGGTTTCCCATCAAAATATGCACAGTATCTAGTTGATTATGCTGCATTTGACACAGCCTCTGGAGTAAGGTTTTCAATAACTCCAGGAGTTCAGGTGGAAGGCGGCCGCAGAGACATATACTTCCTTAAAGTTAACCTTGATGGAAAGGCATCCCAAGTTTTAACGATAATCTTCACTCTATCAAACAGTCTTCTAACATTAGATAAGGAGAACTTAACACTTTATCGTCTTGATTTCCCAGCATATCCTAGTTTAGTTGTAAATGCTGCCCTATGTAATGTCTCTATCAGCCTGCCTTATAACGCTAAATATGTAAATGGGACGGTGGAATCCCTAAGCTACTCAAAAGCCAATTTAGAGGCTTTCACATATGCACCAGCAAACATAACTTTCCTATACGATGGAGATGAAATTCAACTTCTAAAAATGGAGCTTGTAAGGGAAGTTAATGTAGATGGCGCAGGCACTATTCAAGTCTCAGAAACCTATCGAATCAAAAACCTTTCACCTAAACGGATAATAGCTGTTATCCTCGCTGTGCCTCGAAATGCGTTTAACGTTATAGCCCGTGATGAATTTGGAAGGAAAATTTCCATTACAGAGTTACCGGGAAAACCAAACACTTATAGAGTTAGCATTCCCTTCCCTGTAGAGGGGGGAGGCTCCACAGTTCTTGTCATAGCTTATAACTTGCCAAAGGATGAATGCCTTAAAGGTGACGAATCTAATCTTAAAATTACATTGCCAAATTTCGAATATATGACGGTATGTTTAGACTCTTTTCAATTAAAGTTGACGTTGCCGGAAGGCGCTAAGATACTGGCTATTCGCCCTGGAGAAGTTGCTTATAATCTGGAGCGAAGCACTTTTCAAGATAGAGTCGCCTTAAAGGTGATAGGCCTATCACCTTTAAGTGACATAAATTTCGAGGTTGAATACGTCTACAACATTTTATGGTTAACCTTCAGGCCAACCCTATGGGTTTGGACGGCTACAATGCTGGGCTGTGCTATTGTTGCAGTAGCTACTAGAAAGCCTAAAGTTTCAGCGCGCGTCGCAGTTCTGACCACAATAGCTCCTTTGGCTAAGGAAACTTTACAGAAGTTCCTAGATTCTTACGAGGAGAAGCGCCGATTAGTCTCCGATATAGTCTCCCTCGAAGAGGCTGCCCGCAAGGGTAGGATACCACGGCGAAAGTATAAGGTTCAATTAAAAACTTTAGAGGTTCGTTTAAACTCAATTTCAGCTTCTTTGGAAGAACTTAAGCGAAAAATACAAGTAGCTGGTGGCTTATACGCTGACTTAATGCGGCAGCTTAATGAGGAAGAAGCTAAACTAGAGGAGATTAAAGCTGAAGTTCAAAAGGCTGAAGCCCGTTATAAAAGAGGCGAGCTTTCAACAGAGGCTTACCGCAGGCTTATGGAAGATTACGCACGTAAAAGGGAAGATGCTGAGGCTGAGATAAGTGGAATTTTAATGAAGTTACGTGAAGAACTATAATAACGAACCTAAACACTTTTATTTTATCAATTATTTGATGAAATCTAACCAATGGAGGAATTTAAATGGTAAAAATAATAGTGAACAAGGATAAGTGCACTGGATGCGGAACCTGCGTTGACACATGCCCAGTTGGTGTTTACGAATTGAAAGACGGAAAGTCTGTTCCAGTAAATGTAAGCGAATGCCTAGTCTGCAGGGCATGCGAAGCCCAATGTCCAGAAGGCGCCATTCAAGTCATAGAAGAATAGCGTATACTCCTCGCAGTCTTTTTCTAAGCTTCCCCATTATATCTTGAAAAATTCTCTAGAATCATATCGTCAAAAATCTTCTTAAGATAATCTTTTAAACCTAGTTTGTAGCTTTTAGCCAGCTTTATAAGGGCTTTATTTACGCCTGTTGAATACTGTATAGCCTGTTTAGGCATATTCACTATCTGTTGAGGTGCTCCGAGCTTTTCAGCCGCCTTTCTAAGCAAAATCTTTCTATCACCTTTAGGATCCAATTTGAGTTCTATAGGCAGCTTTAGGGCGAAATTCGCCAGCTCGTAGTCCATAAACGGTAGCCTTAACTCAACTCCACTATAGCAGCATATCTTGTAGTCTCGCTCTAGGTTGGTTTCATGCATTTGGAGTACATCCGCCACCATCGCCTTTATAGCCTCCTCTCTCCCCAAGCTTGAGTAAATGTTAACATATCGCTTATATCCGCCAAAAAGTTCATCAGCTCCTTGGCCAGCGAATAAAACTCTATATCCCAAACTTGCTGCGGTTTCTGCAACCCAGTGAATTGGTATCCCTACACTTACTTTTAATGGGTCAGGCTGTTCTATGATCCATAGAATTAATGGCAGTTCTCTCTTAATATCCTCCTCATTATATAAACGCATATGAACTGGCATGTCGAGTTTTCTAGCAATTTCCTCAGCTTGGCTTGCACCTTTAATTCCCTCAAGACTTACGTGAATAAGTTCAACTTTCACACAAGCCCTTTTAAGTAGTAAAGCTATCAGGCTGCTATCCAAGCCTCCTGAAAAAGCTAAAGCAGCTCTATCCAGATTCCCAACCCTTTCAGAGATAGACTGTTCCAGGAGACTCTCTAACTCTCTGATAGCTTCTTCTATAGGCCTATATTTTACCTCCCATTCTTTAAGAGTTTTTACAGGCTTTAAATCTAGTGTTTCTCTATTGAATATGGCCAAATTTCCAGGTGGTAAACTTTTATAGTTCTTTATTCCAAGACGCCACAAAGCTTTTAACTCTGATGCTACGGCGAAAAAGCGGCTGTTTCCACCATAATACAAGGGATGTAGCCCCACGGAATCCCTCCCGAAGATCATCAAGTCCTTTCCAGCCATTACGAAAGCATAAGCTCCATCATACATCCTTATCAATTCTTCAGCAATTTTCAAGGGATCATCTTCCCTTATATTCTCAATAGGCGGATAGGTTCTTCCATCAATTATCGCAGCTACATTCTTTATGATTGAGGATAATGGTCTGTCCTTATCTAGAACCCTATTGAATAGTTGCCCGATGGCTATTGGGGACTCATGAATAAATTGCTTAAGCTGATGCAACGTTTCGGCCGTCTCTATAGATTTAATGGTCGCCATGATAAAAGCATCTGTTCTCCCGTAGTTTAATGTCTCCATCATCTTAAAGGCAGCCGTTACAGCTTCATAGCCCCTCTTATCAAAAACTGCTATAAGTCGGCTCAATTCTCTTACGCCACACGTTCCCCTCTTTGAGATGAATGGCAAAACATTAATTTTTAATGCTTCCATCCCTTTCTCGGAGGTAGTATATTTGCCTATTCTCCCTATAGATACTGGAAGATATGGTACTCCTGAGATGCTCAAAATTTTCGAGGAAGAAACGCGTCTTCAGAAAATGCTGGATGTAGAAGCCGCCCTCGCTTATGCCCACGCTGAAGTTGGGAACATACCCCGTGAAGATGCTGAAAGAATTATGGCAGTGGCAACAACTAAGCATGTAACGCTTAAACGTGTTAAGGAAATTGAAAGGGAGATAAAACATGACGTAGCTGCTATGGTGCGGGCATTAGCTGAAGCTAGTGGTCCAAGTGGAGCTTACGTGCACTTGGGAGCAACAAGTTATGATATTGTGGATACCGCTAATGCCCTCCAAATTCGTGATGCCCTCAATGTGCTTGAGAAAAAACTGAATGACCTTGAGATGCTTCTAATGGAGAAGGCTATACAATATAAGGAAACACTAATGATGGGGCGTACCCACGGTCAGCATGCTCTTCCAATAACCTTGGGCTTCAAATTCGCCGTTTGGATGAGGGAGATCTCACGGCATATTGAGCGAATACGTCAGTGTCGTGAGCGTGTATTGGTTGGGAAAATGAGCGGCGCTGTAGGCACTCAAGCTGGATTCGGAGATCATGCCATGAAAATTCAAGAGCTTGTAATGGCAAAGCTTGGTCTTAAACCCGCTGATATTTCAACGCAAATTATACAAAGAGATCGTTATGCTGAACTCATATGTAAGCTTGCTTTAATAGCTTCAAGCCTTGAAAACTTCGCCACAGAAATTAGAGAGTTACAGAGGCCTGAAATAGGTGAGCTCTATGAGCCCTTCGAGATATCGAAACAGGTAGGCAGTTCTACTATGCCTCATAAGCGGAATCCCGAAAAATGTGAGAGGATCTGTGGCTTAGCTCGTATTGTTCGTAGTCTCGTTATACCCGCTCTTGAGAATGTAGTTACTTGGCATGAGCGAGATTTAACTCAATCTTCAGCTGAACGCTTCATAATTCCTGAAGCCTTTATTCTTGTCGATTATATGCTCCATTTGATGACTAATATAATTGCTGGTTTAGAGGTTGACGAGGAAAGAATGTTGAGGAATATTGAGCTAACTCAAGGGAGAGCTATGTCAGAGGCTGTTATGATTGCCCTAACTAGGAAAGGCGTTAATAGACAGGAGGCTCACGAACTGCTTCGCAAACTTGCTATAAAGAGCATGTTGGAGAAGAAGCCTTTCAAGGAAGTGCTGATGGAGGATCCGTTAATCAGCCAAAAACTCGGCGAAAAGGAGATTGAGGAGGCTCTAAATCCGAGAAACTACCTTGGAACAGCCATAAAGCAGGTGGAGCTCATGATTGAGAAAACTAAAGCTGAACGTAAGAGCCGAGGACTAGAATAAGAGTGCTAATATTCAGTTAAAGCCTTCTGTTTCCACTCTTCTTGACTAAGCTTCTCCCACGTTTCCTTTCTTATGAAGCCGCCTACCTGCTCCTTAATCCTTTTAGCGAGTGATGGGCCAATTGATGGGAGGTTCATTAAATCCTCAATTTTAGCGTTCCTTAGATCTTCTATGGTTTTGTATCCAGCGTTATAAAGTATGCGCCCCCTAACTCTCCCAATACCTTCTAACCTAACTATTGGCAATAACTCTCTCTTAACGCCTTTTTCAACTCTCTCAATAAGCTCTAAAGCTAAAGGCTGGATACTTCTAGCGTCAAATAAAGAGGCAAGCTCTGTCGTAGCGTAAAGTAACCACTTAGCATTTTCTATAACTCTATAAAGGTCGCCGGGCTGAACTCCAAATCTTCCGATAATCTCGTCTTCGCTGACTTCCTCAATCCAAGCCTTTAGAACCATGGCTGTTTTTACTTCCCCCAAGAATTCCTCATAGGCTATTCGATCACTCCACTCATCTGGCGGGGGTATCATGAACTCTTCTCGATGTTCCTCCATAAAAACCGCTACATCATCCAACTCCTTAGCAGAAGGTCTCAATAGAGGCTTCATGTCAGGTGTGTGTGCGATCATATGAAGGATGCTTAGCTCCGTAACCTTTAGTGGCTGCTGCCTCAAAGCGTCGCGTATTATAACCCCTGAAACAGGGTCAATGTACAGTTCGCTTACTCGTTTACCAAATTTAGTCGCGTAAATCCTGCTGCCCGCAACCTCTATCATCCCCTCTTTAAATAGGAATTTAAGGATCCGGGTTATAACTGTCTCAATAGCTGCTATGTCATATTGGTAAGCGTAAAATGTTCTACTGAAAAAGTCGTATATCCCTTGTTCAGTGTGGGCGTAATCGGCGGCTATAGTTGCGAGGACATGGCTCCTAAGAATTTTCTCTACGGCAAGCTTTGACCAGATGCGTTCAGGCTTAGCTAATACGTAACTCTCCATTAAGTAATCTACTTCATCTGAAGTTTTAGCGATTAGTATGGCCTCACCTACTCTATCATATCTTGGCCTACCGGCTCTACCACACATTTGCTTATACTCCAGAACGCTTATGGGATAATACCCGTAACCTGGCTCATAGCGCCTATAATCCTGTATTACAACAGTTCTAGCTGGGAGGTTGACGCCAAAAGCTAGTGTAGGCGTAGCCGTTAAAACCTTAATTCTGCCGGCTCTAAAAGAGTCTTCAACAATTTTCCTGTGGTCGCCACTTAGACCAGCATGATGAAAGGCTACGCCATGCTTTATGAGATCTGCTAATAGCTCGCTTATCCTAGTTTTCTCACCAGTTGATAACACTTTTTCAGCTTCCTGCTCTAAAGCACGCTTAATGGATTTAGATAAAAGCTCTCTAACTTTAGAAGCAGCTTTTCGAGCCGTGGCTACAGCCCTTTCCCTTGTGGATGTAAAAATCAACACTTGACCTCCAGCTTTAACAGTATTAAGTGCCAAGTTTACCGCGGGGTCCTCTACAAAAACTTCAACTTTTCTAGATTCCCCATCCTTAAATTGAATTTCATCACCGAGAATAACTCCTTCCTTCAAAGTTATTGGCCGCCAATCCATAGTTACATAGGCTGCCTTAAGCCACTCCGCTATTTCTTCAGCATTACTTATTGTAGCGCTTAGGGCTAAAATCTGAATTTCAGGATTTATCTGCATAAACCTTGCCAGTACAATCTCAAGGGTTGGTCCACGGTCAGCTTCATTTAATAAATGGACTTCATCAGCTACAACTAGTGAGATGTCATCTATCCATTTAGCCCTATGTCTAAGGAGCGAATCAGCTTTTTCATTTGTAGCTACTATGATATCATATCGCTCTAGCCATGGATCAGCACCGTCATAGTCACCTGTTGTAATCCCAACACTTACGCGTTCACCATTAGGCTTGATTATAGATGAGTATTTGTTGAATTCCTCATATTTCTCATTAGCTAATGCTCTGAGCGGTGTAAGATAAAGCACTTTGCCATCTCTTTCTAAAACATGTTTCATAGCGCAGAGCTCAGCGATAAGAGTTTTTCCAGATGCCGTGGGGCTGGCTAGAACAAGATTGCGACCTTCAAGGACTCCTGCCCGTATAGCTTCCACTTGGGGCGGATTAAGTTCTATAATCCCCCCTTGGATAAGTATCTCCTTAACAGATTCTGGAATCGATAGCTCCACAATTTTCAACCCAAATACGCCTTTTTCAATTATTACCTCACAAAGAGTGATGAAATACCAATTAAAAATATTCTGCTACCCTTTTTAAGCGGCTGGCGAAAATGTTCATATGCACATTTTCAACTAACTGTATTTTTCGAACTTCTGATATATAGCGTGAAATATGACATGCTTATGACCATACTGAGTATTAAACTTAGCATGTATGGTGCGTTTATGGCGATGTATTCAGCTACAGCGCCACCTGAAAGCGAGCCTGTGAGATAGCCTACCCCTATGAGACTTTCGAACAATCCCGCTCCATAACCTTTCGCGTGGCTTGCCCACCTCATTATTAAGGATATGGATGCTGCGTAGAGGATTCCAGCGCCGAAGCCGTATATGGCGAAGGCTACTGAAAAAGTGATGGTTGTGGAGCTTATCATGGCGATGGCTGAAGCGAAGACCATTGCGGTTGACCCTATTATGAACATTTTAATTTTTCCAATTTTTTCTTCAACTCTGTATGCTTCTGAAAATGTTAGGAATCTAGCAAGACCATTTATGAATATGGCTATACCTGCCTCGTAAGCTGGGATGCCTAGCAAAACAGCATGAGCTGGGAAAAGGTTGAATATTATTCCAAGGATAAATGAAAATAGGAGGATCGCAGCTACAGCCATAACTATTTGGCTTAAATCTGCGCCTTTAAGCCTTGGGTGATCGAGTTTTTGACGTTTTACCTCTTTTAGCGGCTCTATAACAAGTATTGAAGATGTAATTGCCAAAGTTAATGAAACTGCTGATGATAGTATAAATGAGCTTTTAGCTCCACACAAGCTTATGAGCATCCCACCTATCACTGGACCAATTATGGCTGCAGAACTCCATGAAAGATTAAACCTTCTAAGAGTCTCCTCCACCGCCCTACCATCGACTTCAACCAGCATAGCCTCTATAGAAGGCCAGAACATAGCTGTTGCTAAAAGTTCGATCGCTTTTATAGGAACAAGCATCAGGGGCTCACTAATTAGGATGTATATAATGCATGAAACACCATAAAGTAGCATTGATCCTATTATGGGGATCCTCCTCCTGATTTTATCAGAAATAATACCCATGGCGAAGGGCATGAATGAGTAAATTAGTCCTCCAGCTGCCCCAATTACGCCTAATAACAGTTGAGAAGCCCCTAAACTTGCAGCATATATTGGCGTGGTTATGCTAACGATGCCCATTACCATTTGCATAAGGAATACGGAGCAGAGTATACACTTTAAAGATCTAGCCGCTTTTACGTTAAATGTTTCCATAGAACTTCTGGAAATAAGTCCAATTATAAAAGTCATAAGCTTCTTTAAGTTTCTTCATATGTTTCAATTGCTATAAGTTATAGTTATGGCTGAAATCGTGTATGTAGAAATTTAGCGGCTTGAAGAAACAAGCTTAGATATGATCCCATATTGTGAGCAAATGCTTTTTCTATGAGCTTTGGTTTTTATTTTTGTCAAAAAAGAGG
>JAGTQD010000020.1 GCA_018396405.1 Candidatus Bathyarchaeota archaeon | reverse complement strand
GCAGGGGGCAGTTTTCTATTGATGGGGCGGTTTACGTAGCTAAGCTGATTAGCGAGGGGTTTAAGCTCGAGGATATACCGGTCAAAAGAGGATTGCGTATAAAGATAAATGATGGGGCGGAGATTTATCTGCCCTATATGTATCCGCTTAAAGATGGAAAGCCTTTGATAAGCGAGGATTTGCTCAGATACCTGGTCTCCGAGGAGATAATTAGGGATGAGGAGGCGCTTTTGAAGTCCTAGCTAAAAAATGAAGTGTGGATCATTGGGCCAAACGGTCAGGACGCTCCTCTTGGGGTCAAAAACCGCTCTTAGGGTGAAGACCTTAAGCCCTTCCTCAACGGAAGCCTTCAGTAAGCTGGCGAATTCTGGATCCACATCATAGTTAGGTTTTACATGCGTGGCGTCTGGCCTCTGAACGGAGAATATTAGCCCAGCTTTAAACCCACTTTTCAAGAGCTTAAGCATCTCCAGCAGATGGCGTCTACCCCTTAATGTCGGCGCATCTGGAAAGAGAGCAACATCATCCACAACATGCGTCACGCTCTTAACTTCCAAGTAATATGGGGCATCGGCATTATTTGTAAGTAGAAAGTCAAGTTTAGCGTTTGAGGCTTCTGGCCTAACGTTCTCCTTTATGATTCTATAGCCCGCTAATTCATTTATCAGTCCCATCTCAATAGCTCTTTTAACCAGAAGATTCGAGAATTGAGAATCCACGATGATAGTAACATTATTGCTGTGAAGAGAAGCGAATATGCTATAAATGCTCTTTCTAACTCGGTATCTCCTCGGCTCTCTTAAATATAATTTGACGCCAGGATATAATGTTGTTGTGAGCCTGCCTGAGTTTGGGAGATGTGCATAGACATTTTTGCCACCCACCTCCACAAGGGCCATAAAGCGGTTAAGCCTGGAGATAAATCTCCCCTGAATAACTTTAAAGTCAACTGGGAGCAAGAGCATTAAAGCAGCCCTCAAGATAAACATTAATGGAATGGAAAAATTTAAATTAGTGTATTCGGCTCCCATAATTGGTTTTGTAAAGAGGATTCTTAATGAAGGTCTTAGAGAAGGATCTAAAGCATGGGCGCATAACCCTTGTCCCAGAGCTCCTCGACGACTTCTGGGTTCTCTATAATGTTATTCAGAGGGGTGATATAGCTTACGCTAAGACGACCCGTGATGTCCGCTCAGGGGAGAGATACGAGAGACCGGAGAAGGGAAGGCGCATACTGCTTGTATTAGGCTTGAGAGTCGAAAAGGTCACATGGGACAGAAGCCTAAATAGGCTTAGAATACATGGAATAGTATGCGATGCACCAGAAGATATTGGGGCCTTAGGTTCACACCACACACTCAATATAACCCTTAACACGCCAGTAACCATCATTAAGGAGAGGTGGCTGGACTACCAGCTTGAGCAGATCGAGCGGGCCTCTTCGAAGGGAGCTGCACCATTGATAATAATGGCGATAGATGATGAAGGATACTGTATAGCCGCTTTAAGAGGCTTTGGCCCAGACATAATCGCCGAGGAGAGCATAAGTCTCCCAGGAAAACATATGGAGCAGGAGCGAAACAGAATCCTTAACGAGATGTTTAAGTCTGCTTCAAGATCCCTGAAAGATGCCGTTGAGTCGGTGGGGGGCTCAATAGTGCTCATAGGGCTCGGCTTCATCAAAAACTATTTTCTAGAGTTCTTGAGGGAAAATATGCCGGATTTCTATGGGAAGATAATTGATGTGAAGAGCGTAAATAGTTCTGGTAAGGCTGGCATATATGAAGCCCTACGATCCGGCATCCTTGCCAAAGCCTTTAAGCATGCAAGGACAATTGAGGAGACAATTGTGGTCGAAGAAGTTTTAAAGCGTCTTGGCATGGGGAGGGGGGATGTAGCATATGGTTTAAGCGAGGTTGAGAAAGCTGCCTCACTGGGAGCTGTTCAAGAGCTCCTTGTAACAGATGAGCTCCTAAGGGAGAGCGATGATGAAACGATAAAATCTCTCGAAAATATGATGCGTGATGTTGAGGCGAGGGGTGGGAGAATAAGGATAATTAGTGTTGAGCATGAGGCGGGGGCCAAACTTAAATCGATCGGTGGGGTGGCAGCCCTCCTCCGCTTCCCATTAGGGGACCGCCACCATTAACCTCCACAATATTTTCTTATCTTCTCTAAAATCATCTTCTCGGCATAAGCGGCTATATCCCTCAGCTTCTCCTCATACCTTGCCTCAACCGTTAATCTTATGAGGGGCTGTGTGTTCGAAGCCCTAATCAAAAACCATCCATCCTCGGTAACTATCTTGATCCCATCGACCGCTATAATCCTGTATCCAAGAGACTTAAACTCTTCAAAGAGCTCATCTATAACCTTAAACTTAACATTGTCTGGACAATTATAGTTTTTCGCTGGTATCCGCGGATATCTGGGGATGGAATCAGCTATCTCTGAGAGTTTTCTGCCATCCTCAGAAATGGCTTCGGCTAGCTTAAGCCCCGCATATATGCCATCATCGAATCCATAAATATCCCTGAAGTAGAAGTGGCCGCTGGTCTCTCCACCTAAGACCGCATTCTCGGCGATCATCTTTTCATAAATATATGTGTGTCCAACCCGGCTTAAAACTGGTTTACCGCCAAGCGCCTTAATGATCTCCTCAACCACCATGGAGCAGCTAACCTCATAAACGATTGGAGCACCCCTATTCTTACCCAAGTAATGTCTTGCCAAGATGGCCAAAACTATATTACTTGAGACAAGTCTGCCCCTATCATCAATAAAGACCGCTCTATCACCATCCCCATCAAAGCCTACGCCAAACTCCGCATTATTCTCTAAAACTATTTTCCTAAGCTCCCTGATGGTTTCGTCGTTCGGCTCGGGTGGGTGCTTTGTGAAGGAGCCGTCCGGCTCGGCATAAATTGTGTAGGCCTTTATTCCAGCCCTCTCGAAAACTGTTGGTGTAAGGACTGTAGCTGCGCCTCCACCTGGGTCAACAGATATTTTAAATCCACTCCTAACATTGGTTTTCTCAGAAACATATTTTATATAATCTTCTATTGCGTTGGGGTTGACTCTGACTGAACCCTGCTTCTTCCCCCTAAACTCTGCTTTAAGCGCTATACCCATCAGATCCTCCATGCCCATGCCCATGCATATGAAGCCCCTATCAAGGAGTATTTTAAAGCCGTTCCACTCGGGTGGATTATGCGACGCCGAAACCATGACGCCCCCATTTAGCTCGTAGAATTTTGTTGCAAAATATAGTAGTGGTGTCGTAACAACACCTATATCCATAATATTCAGTCCTCCAGAGACCATACCACGTATAAACGCTTTACTTAAGGGTTCACTACTCACCCTGAAATCCCTACCGACAACGAACGTCTTTCCCTCGCCGACATATTCAGCTATCGCTCTTCCAATCGTCTCGGCGACCCTCTCATCTAAGTCGACACCGTAAACGCCACGAATATCATACGCCCTAAAAATGTTAGGCGAAATCATTCTTTCCCAGCAAATATTATATTGGTGGAATATAATTAAATTCTTTGCCACCAATCGCACGCTAATCCAGGGAGCTCCCTTGGAGGAAGTAGAGGAGATAGAGGCTTTCGGTAATCCGCTAATAAAGGCTACGCATAGATCAACTTTTGAGGTAACAAGGGAGATGCATTTAACTGAGAGGGGCGACTGTATAATAGCGATTGGCGCGAATAAGGCTGCCAGAGACTTAAATAAGAGGTTTAAGGAGGCTGCGAGGAGACCAGACTCTGAAATAATAATCTTTATTGAGGCTTGTGGACTGAGGGAGGTTGTTAAGGCGTATGGCAGCCCAAACCTAACTTTCACACACCCAACAGATATTGTTGTCAGAAAGAGCGGCTATATATGCGATAGGACTGTAGCCATAAGGGCTGATAAAGCAGCCCGCGACCTCTCAAGAGAGCTTATCGAGAAACTGAGGCTGCCAATGAAACCAGTCAAAATAACGCTATTTGTGAGGGCATAAGCATTTCTACTTAAGCATGTTCTCTAGCTCGCTCAGCGTATAATATCTAACACCATATGAAAGGGCCCTCTTCCTAGCCCTATCCGATATCCCATTTGAGACTAATACAGGTATCACTGTTATTCCAAGCTTCTCCCTAAGAATATGCCTGACATACTCATCAAAGTCTTTTTTGGTCTGAGAGACAGCCCTCGGCCCAGCGGGGCTGGACAAATCTTTAACTTGGACGACCAGAACTAAACCTCCCCTCCTAAGTATGAGGTCCTGGATGCGGTTTCCATGCCTCTTTCTAAGCTCAACATTCCAGCCGTAATTCTTGGCGATTTCAGCAACTTTTTCCTCCAAACCCAAGGCAGGCACCAAGAAAAACATTGTTGTTCTAAGAATATGCTTCGAGACTTAAAAAATTATCTTAGTAAGGGCTACAAGAAATGCCTCAGATACCCCAGGGGCCCTCATCAATCAGGTACTGCAGCCCTCCTCATCGGCAATATTAAATTAGCGTGTATCGGAAAGATAAGGAAATCGGTTTTATCTCTGACTTTTAAGCCTCTTGACCGCTTCATTAAGCTCTTCAATAAATTTTTTGAAGTTTTCTTCGGGTATTCTTGCGCCAGCGGCTTGTGGGTGGCCGCCACCGCTCCCGCCCAGTTTAGGCGCTATTTTACGAAGGATATTATTTAAGTCGAGGTTTTCCTCGCATGTTCTTATACTCATATCTACGAAGCCCTTTCTTGTCTCGCCAGCGACTCCTATAATAGTGCCAGCTAGCGCCCTAGCGTAGATCGCCGATTTACCGAGTGGGAAGGGGATATTTAGCAAATATGCTACTTCGCCATGGATATGAATATATCTTCCCAATTCACGTATAATCTCCTCCTCTCTTCTCGCGTTCTCCAAAGCTGACTTGAGAAGCCCCTGATGCGAGCTCGGCGGTAAGCCGCGTGAAAGATGATATACAACCTCACGCTTAAAGTCATGATCTCTCTTATGCCCCTCCAACCCCTGAACTAGGACACCAACCTCAAAGTATACAGCTCTCTTATCCCAGCCATGCAGCAGCTGGCTTATAACTGGCGTATTATCCATGTAGTCAGCTATTGCTCCACAGATGGCGACTCTATCCATGGGCCATGGTAGCCCATCTCTAAAGAATGTATATGTTAGCTCGGAGGCTGATGATTTAGTATCATGGAAAACTGTTCCTGGAATCATGTAGCTCTGGAGCCACTCTGGTAATGGGTGATGATCGATATAAATTAGTCTACCAGAATCATTTATCTCCGAGAACCTCTCCAAAATTTGAGGAATATTATTTTCAGAGAGAGCTATATCACATATTATCACTACATCGCTGGCGCCAGCATTATTCAAGTCCTCTAATAGCCCAACTGGATGGGTGAAGAAGACCTTGGCCTCTGGGTTAGCGGCGAGGGCCAGCGCTCCTGAGCAGATGCCGTCGCCATCACTATGAGTAAAAATCCACTTAGACATATCTCCCACAAAGATTTAATATTTTAGTCTCCAAAGTTAACTTTACACGTTATGGGCTTCAGGTTTGTCGTAGGGAGAGCTGTGACGCGTGGAGCAGGACGAAGAATTATTCTATGTTGTTGATGAAGACGATAATGTTATTGGATGCGCCCCAAGGAGCGAATGCCATAAGAGGGGGCTGATACATAGATCCGTTTATATAATAATCTTGAATAGTAGGGGCGAGGTTTTCCTCCAGAGGCGCTCGCTGAAGAAGGATCTTTATCCAGGATACTATGCTTGCTCATCTAGCGGTCATGTGGAGTATGGGGAGAGCTATGAGGAAGCTGCCAGAAGGGAGCTTATGGAGGAGCTGGGGATAAAGGCTCCCCTGAAAGAGTTATGTAAGTTCAAGTGTTTCTCTGACATGGAGCGTGAGATCTCAACCCTCTTTATATGCCATTATGATGGGCCACTTAAACCTAATAGTGATGAGATCTCTGGAGGGGAATTTGTAAGTATAAAGGATCTTCGGAGAATTCTTGAGAGGGGAGAAAGGAAGTTCGCTTATGGTTCAATCCTAGCCTTAAATGAATTTCTAAGATATTTAGAGGGGAATAAGCTAAGCTAGCGCCCCTTCCTAGCCATGAGCACCCTATACCCGCCCTCCCTAGCTAAAACCGTAAAGTTTCCAAACGTCCTCTCAAAAATATCCCTAAATCTCTCCCTGCCAATCTTAGATTTAACAACCATCTGGAAGGTAGCACCCTCACACATATGCTCCGGCGCCCCAGTTATAATTGCCTCAACCGTAGCCATCCCAGCGCTTATCGGAGGGTTTGAGAGAATACAATTGAATAGCATCCCTTTAACTGGCTCGTAAAGGTTGCCACGTCTAACCTCGGCATTCGCTATACCATTAAGCTTAATATTCCGCTTAGCAAGCCAAATGGCCCTCTCATTAACATCAAGCATAATGACATATATATTGGGATTCAATGCCGCTGCGGCTATCCCGATCGCACCGTAACCACATCCAATATCTAAGACAAGTCCTTTTTCGGGCAAAATCATGTTCTCTATTAAGAGCCTAGTTCCAGGATCAATGCGCCTTTTAGAGAAAACGCTACTTGAAGTCCAAAACCTAAAGTATCTCCCGCGCAGGTAAGCATTTATCAAGTTAAGTTCCATTTTTGAGGTTGGTTTCGGAGTAAAATAGTGTTCAGTCATACTTCTCACTGATGGAAACTAGATTGATTTCCTGATAAGTATGCGGATTCATCCTCTAAAACCTGAGCACCTTTAAGAAAAACTCTTCTGCTGGGGATAAAAAGCCCAGTAAATTTGCTTCTAATCCCCGCATTCCTATCAAATGCACGCATAGAATGCAGGATCTTTCCGCAGCTATACCAGCTGTTTACGGTCTCAAAAAGAAATAGTGAGCCGCCCTTATCGTCATGCTGAAGGAAGAGGAAATATATCATTGTTGGATGGACAGTAAGACTCCGTGCAATAATGGCATTATTATAATCAATGCGTTCAGGAGGAATAAGATTAACGAGGGGAATTAATCGATCCCTTAAATAATCAACCATCTCGCCAAGCTCCTTAGAATTCACTATCACAAATTTGTTCTTCTCAAGTCTATGTTTAACCTCGCTTAGATTTCTCGACTCCTCAAACTGGTAATAAAAGATAAAGACCCTTTTCAAAGACCCTTCAATGCTTGGCATTTTTATATCCGCTTCAGCCAACAACTGCAGTTATCTAGTGAAAAATTTATTGAAGGTTTTAGATAAGACCTCCGCTTAGAGAAATCTTCATAATTTATTCTCTTTACTCCTTTATTGCTCCCAGAATGAGCGCTAGGAGAGCCATGCGCACAACTAAGCCGTTCCTGACCTGCTGGAAGTATTTGGCGAAGGGTGTTGAGTCGACCTCAACTGAAATCTCATCAACTCGGGGAAGCGGATGAAGTATTATTAAGTTTTCCTTAGCCTTTCTAAGAATGTTTAAGTCAATTTTATATGAGCCCCTAACTTTAGCATACTCAGCAATATCGGGAAACCTCTCCTTCTGTATACGCGTCACATAAAGGACATCTATTTCTGGCAGGACGCTCTCTACGTCCGTATGCTCAGAAATCTCGATGCGCTTTTTTATGTCCTCCAAAACCTCCCTGCGCATCCTCAGCGATTCTGGAGAGACTAGTATAAGCTTAACATTATATAACGATAATGCATGTGCGAGCGAGTGGACTGTCCTGCCATATTTTAGGTCGCCCATTAAGGCTATCGTTAAGCCATCAATTCGACCTTTCTCCTTAATAATTGTGTATAGGTCTAGGAGGGCCTGTGTGGGATGCTCCTCAGCACCAGACCCCGCATTTATGACTGGAACCTCAGCATACTCTGCTGCAAAGCGGGCGGCTCCCTCAGCTGGATGGCGCAGAACTATCACATCAGCATATTTCTCGACAACGCGCACAGTGTCCGCGAGGTTCTCGCCCTTCCTTATAGAGGATATTTCTGGCTCGCTAAACCCTATGACTGCACCGCCGAGTTTATACATGGCCGTCTCAAAGCTTAGCCTTGTTCGAGTGCTGGGCTCAAAGAATAACGCCGCCATAATCTTGCCCCTAAGCATATCTGAGCCGCCTTTAGCAAGGTATTCCATCTCCCCGGCAACCTTAAGAATATAATCGATCTCCTCCCGCGTGAAATCCTTAATTGAAATTATATCCCTCCCAACAAAATCCGCGGCACTGACCATCCCAAATACACCCAAAAAGCAATAACATTTTCCACACAATTAAAATTCTCGAAATCTATATATGGGAGACTACCGCGCAAAAATATCCCTAATGCTTTTTATACAATTATCGCAGAAAAATCTACTTTTCCTATCTGTCATCCCTATATGAAGCGAGAAAAACATCACGCAGAACTGGTTCTTGCAGTGTTTTAGGCCGAGGGTGTGTCCTATTTCATGAACGGCTTCTTTCAGCGCTCTCTCTAAAAAGAGATCTTGGTTCGGCTCATCACCGTAAAACTCGGGTCTAAGTCTAAAGAGCGAGATTAGGGCAGCTCTGCCTGGACACTGGGCCAGACCAAAAATGAAGTTCATTCCGGGGGAATATATATCTACATCAGCTACCCCTAAAACAATATATTTTGTTCCGCTCTCGGGGCTCAATTTTAAAGCATACTTTGATACTTCTTCCAGCAATAGTTCTGATAGATACTGTCCCCTAAGACTATTATATGCCTTCGTGGGCAACTCTAATATATCGTCTATAATCTCGCAGATCCCGCCTCTAATACTCTCCTCGACGCCCTCTCGAATATATTCTAAAATCTTCTCCTCGACGCCCTCAAACCTAACTATGTAAATCTTTATCCCTAGCATTCTATATCACGAATGATTCTCCTGGATTCGGGGAGAACGCCTCTAAACCAACCTCACTCCTAATCCACTCAGCAAATTTCTCACAATTTCCCTCA
The DNA here is from genome assembly GCA_018396405.1 of Candidatus Bathyarchaeota archaeon. GTDB lineage: Archaea > Thermoproteota > Bathyarchaeia > Bathyarchaeales > DTEX01 > DTEX01. The sequence continues at coordinate 11,594 of JAGTQD010000020.1, read as the reverse complement.
GCGCCGTGGATAGTAAAAACTTTTGGTTTTCCCTTTAGCATCCTAATGGTCTCCTTAAGCTCCTTAGCGCCACAATGCGACGAGAAATCAAAGAATGCTACCTTAGCCTCAACCTTACGAACCTTTCCATCTATAACACATCTGCCCCTCTCAAGGAGCTCTCGCCCGGGTGTTCCAGGAACCTGAAAACCGACGAAGAAAACGGCGTTTTTAGATTTCTTTCCAATAATCTGGAGGTAATATGGCGCTGGCCCACCCTTCAACATACCAGCTGGCGATATTATCACGCCAGGCTTCTTAGCTATCTTCCTCCGCTCCCTCCACTCATCAACCCAGTTAATCATATGCATGGCTTCCATGAAGAGTTTTGGATCCCTAAGGTACTCAAGATAGTTCATTAGGATCCTGCTTGCCTCACGCGCCATTCCATCCATGGCGGTTGGATACTCAAAGTGGTGTGCGGCTAAGACGCAGGCTATCTCCTGAGCCCGTCCAACACTGAATGCTGGGACAAGAACCGTGCCCCCAGATTCAACGACGCTGGTAACCTCATTAACAAATTTTTCTTCTAGGATCTTTCGCTCAGTATGGTCTTCTGTGGCATATGTGCTCTCAATTATGACCGCGTCTAACACTCCGTAATCTTGATCCGCCTTTGGGAGCAGCCTCGTCTCTATAGTATTAAAGTCGCTCGTGTAGAGTAGGCGCTTTCCCTCAGCCTCAATTATGACTGATGCTCCTCCAGGAAGGTGCCCTGAGTTTAATAGGTGGAGGGTTATGTCACCAATTCTTATTTCCTCTCTATAATTAATGCTTATGTAGCTCCTGATCATCGAGTTTAGTTCAATATACTCGAATGGTAGGTAGTAGCTGGATAGATGGATAAAGTCCTTTATGAGGAGGGATGTGAACTCAAGGTTTAGTCTCGTCCCATAGACGGGTTTCCTCTCACTTATATAAAATATTGGTATCGCCCCACTATGATCTAAGTGGCTGTGTGTGATTATTATCGCATCAACATCCTTAGGCGGTATATGCATTGGGAAGCCCGGGGTGTGATTAAGCATAACTCCATAGTCTAGTAAGACCTGAGCCTTATCCGTCTTAACAGCTATGGCTACCCTGCCGACCTCCTTCGCCCCACCCAAAAATTTTATCTCCACTAATTTTCCACCATCATAGCATTAAATCCAAATTAGTCATATTTAAAGGGTCAAAGATATTATTTTTTTCGGTTTTCAGATAGCATCAGACGTTGAGGATCACCACATTGGCATGGACATTCCTTTCTGAGAGCAATCTTGCGCAGATCTCTGCCAGCTTACCGCTCCACGTATCTTTCCTAGCAAGGATAATTAACCTCTCATATTTTGTGGCGGAAATATACTCCAAAATTCTCTCAGCGACCTCTTCTATAACATCGTTTCCTGGGGGGTAAGCATACTCATATTGACATAGTGGATAGATCTCAGACAGCTCTACTGGTATGATGCCGAAGGGCGGCGAATAGAAGCATGGATGTATGGAGAATGGATCCAAACCATACTTTTTGCATACTAAAGAGATTATCTTTTTGATGTATCTCCGTCTACGGTTCTCCTTGCCCTCGGAGTCTGGAATTAACAGCAGAGTTTTCGCCTCTTTTGGAGGCGTATATCTCTCCAGAAGCCTTCTCCTATAGCGTATTACCTCCGGCCTAATAGAGTCGAGCATTGAGCCAAAGAAGAAGATGCCCCTCCTCTTAATGACTGGTGTTGACTTCTCAATATAATCGCTGTATTTCTCTAATCTCTTCAGCGCTTGTAGAAGGGCTGGGTGGCTATGAGCCCTCATCTCAATATACTCCCATAACCTCCCCTCGAAGATCGCCTGCTTAATCCTTCTGATCTCAGAAAAGCAAACATATAAGTTGTGCCGACTTAACTCAACCTCCCTCTCAGCCTTCGGCATCTCTAGGAGGTCCCTGGGGCTATGCTTCACACATACGGGGCATGAGCATGGGAGATATCTAAGATTCTCTAATCGTATTGTGCCATATTCTGTCAGATATCGATCCTCCCTTGCAAAGATAGAGTAGGCGGCCGAGTCAAATAGGTCGCAGCCTAAGGCGACTACTAGAGAGAATATGAAGGGGTGTCCGGCTCCAAAGAGGTGGAAGGGTCTCTCGATGGGCACATTCATTTTAGCTGTAAGTATCATGTCGACAAGTATATGGAAAAAATATTGCTCCATGACGGGGGTTGGGCTTCCAAGGGCATGTATATCGAAGGGTAGGGCTCCCATCTCCTTCGCTGAAAGGGCTATAAGGTTTATATATTGCCCACCTTGAATTGGCCCAACCCAATTTATATCGCTCCTAGACTTTATAGACCACAGACCACGCGCCCTCCTCAAAGTCTCCTCAACGGTATATCTCGCGTAGTCTGGCGTTACATCCCAGCCAGTTGGCAAGTCGAGTATAACCGCTATATCTGAGCCTATTTCTTCCTGGTATCTAATGATCTCCTCATTTGTGACGCTAACCTCACCGTATTCCAGGATCTGATAGGCTCCTGAGTCAGTCATAACTACGCCTGGAAAATCTAGCAGCTTATGGATGCCCACCTCCTTCGCCTTCTCGCCAAAATGTTTTTTCACGAGATAGGCATTTGTTATAACAATTTTACAGTTATAGTTCTCCCATAGCTCCCTTGGGGAGACATGCCACTTAACTGGATTTATGACTGGCAGAAAGGCTGGAGTCTCAATGGTTCCACTCTTCGTTCTAAGCCTCCCAATCCTCGCCAAGAGATCCCTATCAAGAACCTCAAAGTCAACCATTGTTTAATATGCACCCACCACGACATTTAATTATAACTTTCCTCTAGTTATTCAATAATCATATTATCTGGTGATAACGGTGGCAAATAGTTCCTCCCTAGTGAAATTTTATGAAAAGCCAAATTTAAATGATCCAGTTTTAATTGAGGGGTTACCCGGGATAGGGCTCGTCGCAAATATTGCTGTCTCCTACCTCATAAAGAAACTGAATGCGAAGATCTTCTGCGAGATAAGATCACCATTTTTCCATGATGCTGCGATCACAGGCGAGGATGGCTTAATAACCTATCCAATCAATCAACTCTACTATTATAAGGGAAGGGGGGAGGAGAGAGATCTAATATTGCTCTATGGAAACACGCAGGCGCTAACCAGCCGTGGGCAATATGAGCTGTGCGGCCGCATACTAGATATTGCAGAAAGCTTAGGCTGCAGGTTCGTCATAACGCTAGGAGGCTATAGGCCTGGAAAACCGGTCACTAAGCCAAAAGTCTACTTCGCCGCATCAGATCATGAGATGGCTGGACTCGCTAGGAAGATTGGGGCTGAGCCGCTTAAAATAAATATTCTCGGTGTCGCCGGGCTCCTCATTGGTCTCTGCAGGCTACGCGGCATAAAAGGCCTCTGCTTACTGGCTGAGACGCCAAGAGTGTATCCAGACAAGGAAGCTGCAAGCGAACTTTTAAGAGTTACGTCTAGCATACTTGGATTAAAGATTGACACAAGCGATATTGGGGATCCAAAGAAACTCATAAGCGTATTACCTCCATTCGATTTCGGCGCCCTTACAAAGAGGGAGGAGAAAACTAGACCCGAATGGCTTGTCTAAACCGCTTTTCTTTTTATTGCTTAAAGGTTGTCGAAAGATTCAACATCTTTAAATATGAGTTGTTCTTTGTTGAAGTTTCCGAATTATGAACTTTATCTTAAATAAAGTTTTTTAATATCCTTGGAGGTTGTGCGGTCAGTTCCCTTCAAATATGAGAGAAGCGCCGAGATAGATAAGTTGCTTTCTGATTATCGAGAGATCGTTAACGCCTGCATAAAGAAGCTTGTGGAGTTAAGAACTACATCGCTTAAATCAATTCATGAGGCCATGTATATGGAGCTTAAACGTAAATATAGTTACCAAACCGGCTTTTACGTTACGGCTTACAGAGTGGCAATTGGCGCCGTTAAGGCTTGGAGAAAGAAGGGTGGAGAGGTTCCAGAGGTTAAAAAGCTGTTTGTAAAGGTTTCTCCCTTAGCCTACAAGTTTGACGGTGAAACCATAAGGATTTCAGTTAAACCTAGAAAATTTGTTCATTTAAGGCTCATTTATGGAAGCTATCAGAGGAAGTTTGTTGACGTATGGAAGCGTGGAGAGCTGAAGATTGGCGAGATAATAATAAATGAGCAGTATGTCCTCATACCCTTTAAACGAGTCGTCAACCTCTTAGAGCCTAAGGGAGCCATAGCATTAGATATAAACGAGGAGAACATAACTGCGCTGGCAACTGATGGTGGCTCCTTCGTCATCAACACATCTGAGATTAAAAGGATACGCTCAGCATACTTTGAGAAGAGAAGGCGAATTCAAATGAAGACTGCTAAAGGAACAAAAACTTATAGAAAGCTCGTGGAAAAGTATGGGAGAAGAGAGAACAATAGAATTAAGGACGCTCTTCACAAATTATCTAAAGCCATAGTCGATAAGTGTAAAGGCTACATCATAGATTTTGAAAACCTTAAGGGGCTGAGGAATACAGCAAATAGAGGGGTGAAGAAATATAACAAGTTCAGCGGAAAGTTCAAGGATGTTCAGTTCATTCTAAGCGGTTCAAGAGAGAGTGGAACACCATGCCAGTAGGAAAGCTGCAATACCTCGTTGAGTATAAACATCTGCTCAACGGCTACACAACCTCTTATGTTGATAGGAGAATACGTCTAAAATCTGCTCGGTATGTGGCTCAATTATAGAGCCAAAAGAGCAGAAGTGTCCAAAATGCGGAATAGATAGGCATATAAATGCTTGTAGGAATCTGCTTGGAAAGTTCCTCCAAGATGTGAGGAGCCCCAGGCTCCCTCGAAAGCTCCATGATGAATGAAACCCGCCCTAACAAGCCTATGCGATGAGGACAAGCGGGTGGACAAGAATGGAGAAGTCAAAGGTTCGACAGATGAAAGACTTATATTTAAAGATGTCGAATCTTTCGACAGCCTGCGCTCAATAAAAAGACAAAAATGAGGAAAATACGTTTATTCGCCTTTTGTCTCCCGAACAAACTGTTCATATATTTTCTGAACTCTCTCCGCCGCTGGGCCGGTTCCCTCCACGACACCGTCCTGTGTCACTTTGATTTTATCCATAACCCATATGAAGCCTTCCTTTTCATAGAGCCTAACCATCTTTGGGAAGACCCTCTCCAACCTCTCGGCTAAGCCTTTAAGGTCAAAGGGCTTCTCCGCCGAGAAGATCTCCGCTACTCTACTCCCGCTGATTACGAGCTTAGGTATTATCCGCCCCTTATCATCCCTCGCATCTGATAGGCATAAGCTCAAACTGCTTGGATCTATCCCTATTAGAACCCCAGAATACATTTTTCCATCAATAGTTATGACGCTAACAGGCTTATCAATCAATAAACTAATTTCTGTTATGAACCTCCTCTCGACAGATGACATAACGCTTTTCTCCCTTAATAACCCCTAATATTATTACCATTTGACACTTATTTCTTTATTGGATCGATTTACGCCTGATTTGCTGTTCTAGGATAAGGATTGTGTTGGATGGAACATCCTCGTAGACGATGACGTTTGGTCCAATCCAGCAGTTGCAGCCTATCGTTACGCCGGGCATGAATAGAGCGCCTACACCAGTTAGCACATTATCGCCCATGATGACCCCAAGCTTTACCCTACCAGTATCAACAACCTCGCCCTTAACCCTCATCTTAACAGTTTTTTTATCAAAACGGAGGTTCGCTGAGATTGATCCGGCTCCAAGATTACAGTTTTCGCCTATAATGCTATCGCCTATATAAGATAGATGGCCCACGTGGACATTATCCATTAGTATACTATTCTTGATTTCACAGGCATTCCCAATCCTAACGTTTTTACCTATGCTTGTGTATGGGCGTATGTAGCAGTTTGGGCCGATGTCACTTCCACAACCAATGAAAACTGGCCCCTCAATATATGATCCAGACCGGATAAGAGCCCCCTCGCTAATAAAGACTGGACCCTTAATATGGGCGCCCTCCTCTACATCCCCGAGAATAGACTGCTTAATCTGAGCGAGTATGCGCGCATTAGCCTCCAAGAGATCCCATGGTCTCCCAATGTCAAGCCAGCTTTCTCCAGATATCTCTACAACCGAAACCCTCCTATTTTCGCTGAGTAACAGCCGGATTGACTCTGTTATCTCTAGCTCCCCCCTCTCCGATAACTTTGTCCGCTCTATATAGCTGAATATATCCGTGGGGAAAACGTAGATGCCAGCATTAACTAGGCTGCCGGTAACCTCCTTTGATGGCTTCTCCACTATATCGATTAATTCCCCATCTTTCACTTTAAGAACCCCAAACTCTCTGGGATCACTAATCCTAACGGCGGCCAGCACCGCATCCGAGCTTTCCTCACAAAATTTATCTATAACTAGCTTTATTGCATCTGGGGAAAATAGAGTATCCCCATTGATGGCTAAGAACGGCTCATTTACATATTCTCTAGCGGAAAATATTGCGCCAGCAGTCCCAGAAATTTTCTCCTGATAAACATACTTTATTTTGACACCATATTTCGAGCCATCGCCAAAATATTCTTTGATGACATCCGCCATATAGTTTACAACGATTAGAATATCCTCTATCCCAGAAGCCTTAAGCGCATTTATAACATGTTCTAAGACTGGTTTTCCTCCGACAGGTATCATGTGCTTAGGTCTAGTATAGGTTAAGGGTCTAAGCCTCTGCCCCTCACCAGCGGCTAATATGACAGCCCTCATTTACATCACTTGAAAATCTTCAATGTTAATCTGGCAACCCTCCTTCCAAACTCCCTACAAAGCTCCTTGTCCTCCTCGCTCTCGGGAGCCCCAACGATAGCTAATCCATAATGCTTATCTTCAGGGTTTCCCTGAACTATCATTCCATGAATTAGCATTGCTTCAATTATAGAGAGCAGCGTGGTCTCCGCGCCAGTCGCGGTGCCTCCAGAAGTCGTGAACGCGGCTCCAACTTTCCCATCAAGCTTTCCATGAATATCAACGCTTTTATCTAGGAGGGCCTTAATCTTAGCGCTCATAAGGCCAAAATATGTTGGGGAGCCAATAATTATTCCATCAGCACTTAAGAGGTCATCCAAGCTTGTCTCATCGACCCTCTTAACCCTACAATTTACGCCATTAACCGACCTAACGCCCTCAGCCACTAAATGAGCAACCTTCTCAGTGTTACCAGTCCTAGAATCATAAATTATGAGAACCATAACCAAATCTATCACCCAACTTAACCGTTAAACTTCTATTCCATGGCAACCTTATAATTTTTAGGTCTATAGATTTTACCATACTGATCATTTCTGCTGGGCATAGTATGGCTTCTTGACATATTTATACGCTTCTATAGATGCTGTTATTGCCTGGCCTATGGCAGACCCTATCTGTTTTATTGGGTGTGTAGTTACATCCCCGGCCGCATAAATCCCTGGCACATTGGTTCTCTGAAGGGAATCAACAACTATATAGCCCTCATTATCAACTTTTATCCCGGAATCCCTGGCGAACTCACTATTTGGGACAGCTCCAACCAAGATGAAGACCCCATCAACATTTAAGGTAAACTCCTCCCCGGACTCAATATTGCGGAGAACAACACCCCTAACTTTATTGTCTCCAACTATCTCCTTAACCTCACTACTCCATAAGACCTCGATCCCCCTCCTAGCAATCTCCCTAACATAGATATCCTCAGCCCTAAACTGTCTCCTCCTATGCGCCAAATAGACTTTTGCCCCAAGGTCTGAGAGGTATAGGGCTGAGACAACTGCGGTGTTACCTCCGCCAACAACCAGAACTTTTAGACCCTTAAAGAGGGGACCATCGCAAAGGGCACAGTAGCTAACACCTCTCCCCTCAAACTCCTTCTCCCCAGGAACACCGATCTTTCTATGACGTGAGCCAGAGGCAATTATAATCGCATCCGCGGGGTAAACTCCCTTATCAGTCTCAACAGCTATCTCATTACCACTAAACTCTATCCTAGTAGCCTCCTCAAACTCATTTATCTTGGCGCCAAACCTAACACATTGGCTAACTAGCTTCTCCGCCAACCCTTGCCCACTAATACCACCCGGAAAACCCGGATAATTCTCTATTAATGGTATCTCGTTTAATGCTCCCCCGGCCTGCCCCTTCTCCAAAATAAGTGTTTTAAGCCCGCTCCTAGCACCATAAATCCCAGCTGTTAAGCCAGCTGGTCCAGCCCCAATAACAACTAAATCCCATCTATCCATATCCATCAGTAATACTCTATTATTAAGCGGATATATTTGAAAGACCCCTTTTTAAAAAATGTGGGCCTGTGGCATTTAAGGCGAAAGAAGCCTTATTTTTCCCCGATAGGATTTCCATACCATTATCACGTATTGCGCGCAGAATTACAATTTAGTTAAGTTTTGTGCTCGCTTGCTACTAATAAAGATAGGATCATGGCAGATAAAATGGTTGCACCGGATAAAAATACATTATTTGTTCCAAAGGTTAGCTGTATTGGTAGAGTGAGTATGGGGCCTGCGACTGCGCCCGCATCCATGAACGTGCGGAATAGTCCTATGGCGCCCCCCATGTATTCTGATGCTACTTGTTCTGGCAACAAAGCCCAGATCGCAATTTGGATCATCCCCATCCCCCAACCATCGAAAAACCCTATGAGCAAAAGGGCTAGAGGCGAGGATACCATGGTGTATGAATATATGCAGAGACTCGATACTAAAATGCCTATAGAGGCTACTGGTTTTCTTCCAATCTTATCAGACATTACACCACTACTGAAGATTGCAAAGCATAGACCTAAACTTCTCACACCAAGTATAACTCCTATGAAACCCACGTTAAATCTCAAAAAGTCATATAGATACAGAGGCAATACTGTGGAAACTACGCCGTAATTAATAAACATCCTTGAGAAATTAATCACGGAGATTGCGAGAAGGCGACGGTTCCTTAAGCCACCCAAAGTTTTTCTGAGCGATATATTTGCCGTCTCGCCTCCTGAATAAACATTTAGCCGTTTCAGGCTTCCCGACGTAGATACAATTAGCAAGCTTATAGCTGTTAATCCACCACTTAAATAAAATGGAAAGGAAAAACCCATCTGCTCTGCTAGGAAGCCTCCCAAAGGGGACCGACAAACTGGCCAATGAACTCTACTCCCTGATAAATTCCTAGCGCTGTTCCAAGTATATGCGCATCAAAAATGTTAATTATGGTGGATATGTTGCCCATGAAGAAGATTGCTGTGCCTAAACCCCAAAACTCATTCCCAATATAAGTGTATAAATAGTGGAGGAGAAAGCGCATAGAAATGCGCCGAAAAAAACCAAGAAATAAACCTAAAATGATAAACTTTCTTACGCCAACCTTGTATAAGAGAACCCCTGAGGGAAACTCAAAGAAGATCCTTGCAACAAAAAAGCTTGAGACGCAAAATCCTACCAGAGTTTGAGTGGGGTCTAGGTTTCTTGCAAAAATTGGGAGGAGGGGGCGTATGATACTATATGCAAGCATTACTAGAAAAGCAGCAATTGTTAACTTAAGGTATAGCGAGGGGAACTTCATTCTAGCCGCTAATTCTTACAATGAAACTTATTTAATTTTTCCTTATAAGGATATAAAAGCTTTAGATGCGCGCTAGCTCGCTTCTAGAGGAAGACTTTGTTCCATTAACCACCACTTTTCCTTCTAAAAAATAGGAGCCTTAAGTAAAACTTATATCTCTCGTCTGTTTCTATAAACACAAGAATTATCTCGGTGCTAGGGGGGTTATTATGGCTTATCTGGCTCAGACAGCATCGGGTCAACCAATATTAATATTGAAGGAGGGTACTGCTAGAAGTAGGGGGAGGGAGGCTCAGAGGAACAATATTACGGCAGCTAGGATTATTGCCGAAGCCATAAGAACGACGCTTGGGCCTCGTGGCATGGATAAGATGCTTGTTGATAGCCTAGGCGATATAACGATAACAAATGATGGTGCAACAATCCTTAAAGAGGTTGAGGTTGAGCACCCAGCAGCGAAGATGATGGTTGAGGTCGCCAAAGCCCAGGACAATATGGTGGGCGATGGGACGACAACCGTAGTCGTTTTGGCTGGGGAGCTACTAAAGAAGGCTGAGGAGCTTCTAGATCAAAACGTTCATCCAACAGTTATAGTTAGTGGCTTTAGAAAAGCTGTGCAGAAGGCGATGGAGATTCTCGATAAAGTTGGCATACCCGTAGATATAAATGATAGAGAAACTTTGAAGAAAGTTGCGGTGACAGCAATGGGCAGCAAGGCCGTCGGCATCGCCAGAGAATATTTTGCGGAGATATCGATCGACGCCGTAAAACAGATTGCCGAGAAGCGTGGTGATAAGTGGGTTGCCGACATCGATAATATCCAGGTAATAAAGAAGGAGGGAGAGAGTCTACGCGACACACAGCTAGTCAAGGGTATAATACTTGACAAAGAAGTTGTCCATGCTGGCATGCCTAAGCGTGTGGAAAAGGCTAAGATAGCCCTACTCAACTGTCCGCTTGAGATCGAGAAGACAGAGATAAGTGCCGAGATAAGAATAAGGGATCCACTTCAGATGAAGGCCTTCTTAGATAAGGAGACAGAGATGCTTAAAAGCATGGTTGAGAAAATCAAGAGGGCTGGCGCCAACGTGGTTATATGCCAGAAGGGTATTGATGATATGGCCCAGCACTTCTTAGCAAAAGAGGGCATCCTCGCGGTGAGGAGGGCTAAAGAGTCAGACATGGAGAAGCTGGCTAGAGCCACCGGTGGGCGTATAGTTACGAATCTTGAGGATCTTAAGCCTGAGGACCTTGGTTACGCTGAGCTCGTTGAGGAGCGGAAGATAGGCGAAGACAAAATGGTATTCATAGAGGGATGCAGGGATCCACGCTCAGTATCAATACTTATACGCGCTGGTCTAGAGCGCATGGTTGAGGAGGCTGAAAGAGCAATGCATGATGCCCTCTCCGTAGTCTCAGACGTAATAGAGAGACCTAAGATTGTTCCAGGCGGAGGAGCCATAGAAGCTGAGCTTGCGAAGGAGCTACGGAGGTATGCTGCCCAAATCGGAGGTAGAGAACAGCTTGCCATAGAGGCCTTTGCTGAGGCTCTAGAAATAATCCCGAAGACCTTGGCTGAGAATGCTGGTCTAGAGCCCATAGACATAATGGTCGAGCTAAGGGCTGCCCACGAAAAGCCCGATGGGTTCGCATATGGTGTCGATGTATTCAGCGGTAAGGTTGTAAACATGCTCGAGAAGGGCGTTATAGAGCCATTAGTTGTGAAGGAGCAGGCTATCAAATCCGCCGCCGAGGTTGCCTCAATGATCCTTAGGATAGACGACGTTATCGCGGCCGCTAAACCTAAAGAAGAGAAAGAGAAGGGCGAGAAGAAAGAGGAGGAAGAAGAGACTAAGACCCCCGAGTTCGATTAGCCTCCAAGACTTTACTCAAGGATAAGATTTTTATAAAATACTCAAAGCTTTATTTTTTTGGTGTATTTTTATGGCTG
>JAGTQD010000002.1 GCA_018396405.1 Candidatus Bathyarchaeota archaeon | reverse complement strand
AGACCGGCGAATCCAAAAATATCCACTTTGGAGAAATAACTTTAGCCAAAAGAGGGGTAAGAGTATTAATAATGTTTAAATATATGTTTAAATATTATCTTGGTAAATGAAAAGGGTGAAGTTGTGGTTAAAACAATAACGATTAGGGATGATGTATATAGGAAGTTGTTGATGATTAAGCGTGAGGGTGAGAGTTTTAGTGAGTTATTTGAGAGGCTTATTGAGCGCACTAGCCCCCTTGAAGTATTAAAGAATCTTAGGGGCTGCGTGGAGTTTAGGGATAAAGAGACTCTACTAAGGGAAATTTATGCTGCGAGGGCTGAGCGTAGATTATGATCGTCTTAGATACGGATGTTTTAATTGAGATCTTTGATAGGCGGTCTGCTAGGGGCGATGAGGCTTTAAGGAAGCTTATTGAGAGGGGCGAGGATGTTGCCACAACAGTGATTAATCTCCATGAAATTTTATATGGTCTTGAAAAGTATGCGAAGCCTGTTAGGGATGTTCTGCTCCTACCAATAATTGATTATACAAAGAGGGATGCCCAGTTATCCGCCGAATTAGAGCTAAAAGCGGAAAGTTTAGGGGCACCTGTGCGAAGGACAGATGCCATGATTGCAGCCATAGTATTAAATAGAGGAGCATCCCTCTACACATTCGATTTAAAGCACTTCAGTATTTTCGAGAATTTCGGCCTTAAACTTCTACAATAATTACAGAGAAAACTGCTTATCAGCGCGTCTACATCTGTTTGGCATACTCCTGTGAGCCCCTCCCCCTAAAAGATGTTTATGCTCTTTTTACGAGTTCTAGCTTTGCTAATATCTCGTTTAGGCGTTGTAGTAGTTGTGTTGCCTCTAATACATCCTTTGCCTCCATATAGGATACGATCCTCCTAAATTCCTCCGGCGGCGTTGAGACCTCCTTCTTGGCTTTCATTAGGTTTAGTATCGCTGAGCCCATTGAACCAGCTCTATGAACCTCGAAGACGTAGTTTACTACGCCAAGGTTTCTAATCCTAGCCCTCCAAACAACATCAACCCTAGCACCGCTGTCTATAGGAACCTCACTTTCCGCCTCCTTAATGCTGGGCTGAGCTTTCCAGGAGTGGCTTTATTCTCTCGGTTATCTCCCTTGATATTGGGATTATTGCGTTCTCAGAAGCCCTCCATATCTCTATGCCTACAAGATTCCCCTCATCGTCAAGGTCTATGTATACTTCTTCGCTCATCATTCTGGTTTCCTTAATCTTAGAGTCCCGAAACTTAATGTAGAGTATGTCTGATTCCCTATCATATTCAACCTTCACTTGACCCTCATCCACCTTTCACTCTCTAATCTTCTCCGAACTATCTCTTGGATTTCAGAAGTTAAAGGTTGTTATAACCTTAATTTCATCATCCTCCTTAGTGTAAGCCACTAAAATGTGGCGCTCATTCAATCCTCTAATAGCAATTATGGTGCCAGCCTCCTCCAAGAACGTATTATTCCACACGCTGCCCTGCAAGCTGATACACAATAATGGGTGGCGAAGCCATATCTTTGCTTGAAATAGTCATACAACGCCTTCTCAAGTCTCATTGGGAAGCTGATCTTATTCTTTAAGGCATAAGCCATACATTCGTTAACCATTTGATTGAAAGTCTCAAGCAGATGCTTGACATCAGCATTATGCTTGAAAACTACCGCTTTAACGACCTCCATATTTTTTCAACCTCAGATTCCGGTATCCTATACCTCCCACCAGGAAGTTTGATGGCATTGATTCTCCCCTCCCTAATCCACTTAGCTACACCTAGAACGAATAAAACACCCCAGTTTTCTCAATAACATTTTTCTAGGTTTAGGGTTCAGTGTAAAGTTATTAGAATGCGCTCTTAATTTGCTAGTATATAATGATTAACAATAAAAGAGAAGGAATATGTCCGATGATGATGGACTTGGGAGATTTTATGTTGCAAAGGGATCTTTTTCTTTCCGCGTAAAGCGTTCATCCATGGGAAGCTAAGCTTATTAAATCCTCGGTCATAACACTATAAAGCAAGAGTGATGCGATGTTTAAACAGCCGCATGCCCCTAAGATAATACTCACCGTAGTACCGCTCATGTTTGCCCACCAGCTTTACGCTGCTGACCAGATTATTCTGGGCGTCGTCCTTACGGATATGATGAAGGACATCGACCTCTCTATATTTTTGGGCGGGGCAATTGTCACCCTTTTTGGGGTAGGTGTTCTCATAGGCTCAATGCTGGCAGGCTGGATTGCCCAAGAAAAGGGTTTTAAGTTCTCTGCCTCTGTCGGTATATTAATCTTCTCTCTCTTCACATTTTTGACTGGTTTTTCATCATCGGCATGGGATATATCGCTCTATAGGGTTTGCATGGGGATAGGCCAAGGCGTATGGAACGTTGCGTACTACTCTATTATTGGAACTCTCTTCGTTGAAAAACGAGGTTTTTTAACGGCCATTGCAGGAAACATGTATATTCTCGGTCTCCTCTGGGCTTACCCTTTCGCAACCTTGATCCGAATCTGGTCAGGAAGCTGGAGACTACCTTTAAATATTTTTGGGCTGCTGGGCTTTCTCACATTAATAATAATTCTTTTAACGTTAAAACCTGATACGAGAGCGCTAGTCAAGTCTAATGTAGATGTTAAGGATGAAAGCCTCCTATCCATCCTGAGGAATAGAAATGTGTTGTTAGGTTGCCTTATGGGCGTTTTCCAATCATTAACCTTCTTTTCAGTTACAAGTTTCTACCCTACCTATTTAACATCGGCAATTCACTTCGACCCCCTTCTCTCCAGCATCCTAATGTCAATACAAACTTGGTCGATATTTATGGTAACTCCAATAATTCTTCTCCTAAGTGATAGGTATGGCAGAAAGCCGTTTCTATGCCTTATGGGCCTCTCGTTAGCTTCGATCACTTATTTCATGTTCAACCTCAACTTAATTGAAGCGAACTTCACCTCTGCGGCCATAGCTAGCATAATTTATGGTGTAGCAGGCTCCGGAGGCTTCCCCCTCATACTCGCTTTCGTCCAAGATTCCGTTACAAGAGCAGAAATAGCCTCAGCTACAAGTTTATTCACGGTTGCCTACTATGTTGGAACAATAGCAACCGGACCAATAACAGGCTACATCACTTACTCACTGGGCTGGACAGCCACAGGTCTCTGGTTAACCTTTTGCTGCCTTATGTTTTTCTTATTGGCGATAATGACCAAACGTGCGCGCTTGAATACCCACTAATTTTTCACGCTAATTTATATGTCCTCCCTCGCTTATACGCTTCGGACTTATCAATATCCCATAATAACTAACTATGCTAGGATTAAGAAGCACCCTAAAGAGCACAGGAAACAGCGTAAGGATCAAAAGGTTTAAAGACTTATGTAACTATTGACTAAAAATAGTAAAAGGGTGGCTTAATTTAATGTCCTTGGAGGATTTTAAAAGGGCGTGGAGGGAGCTGGAGATAGAGGAGGCTAATAGGGCATTTATAGCACACCTCATAGCCTACATTATTATAAATGGCTTCTTGACTTTTATAAATCTCTATACAAGCCCGGGGTACCTGTGGTTTCCGTTTGTGTTAGCTGGTTGGGGTATCGGCTTAGCTTTCCACTTCGCCTTTTCTAGACAAAAATTTGTGGTTTCGGAATGGGAAGAAAAAATTGCAAAAATAGAAGCCAAAATGAGGAGAATGCGGGGATCCTGAGGTTAAGCATATTTTATATGCTCTTTCTTTTTCTGTAATGCTGACTAATTTTAGCGAATTTTCTTTTAGTATCGTTTCATCAAAGGTCTCGTCATTGGATATTACTTCTTTTGTTCTATCTTTAGCGCAGTAGCCAAGCGTATAGTCTCATAGTCTAGATCTTATCCCCATTATTTTTATGTTATCATAAAAAGTCTTCAGCTCTTTACTGCGTTAACTACCGAACAAAAACATCAACAAATTTGCTCAGATCTCCATTGCAATTAAATTTTCACTAGAGAGGATAGCTGTGGCTGATGCAGCAGAGAAACTGCTTGAAAAACAGGAGTTCGGCGGGTGCTGGTTATTATCGCTCCTTCAGAAGAACTCGATTTTCTTATAAAGAGATTTTCCCTTAGTAAAAAAGCTTTTATTGGTTTCTAGGAGAGTATAATTTTGGGTGGTCCCTTTATGGATCGAAGAGGTATAGCTTTTCGTGTTAAGGTGCTCTTGATCGTTGCTATCGTAGTTGTTGCTGCAATTCTCGGATTCCTAACATATACTTACCTTGGTCCTAAAGAATTAGAGGAGGTAAGAATTGGAAACATAATCTCGTTAACTGGATCGCTATCCGCATATGGGCAGCCAGCTGCCTGGGCTATGAGGAAAGCCGTTGAGGACGTCAATAAAATCGGAGGTGTAATGGTGGGAGGCCGTAGGCTCCAAATTAGGTTAATACAATATGATGATTCAAGTGACCCTACAAAATCATCGCTTTTAGCCGAACAATTAATACTTCAAGATAAGGTCCATCTACTTCTCACCTATGGAGGCCCACCTGTAGCCAGCATCCCCGTCTCACGCGTAGCCGACAAATATAAAATCCCAGCTTTAGTAGATGGAATCTTTGAGGTTTGGTGGTCCTCGGGTCCATATAAGTATGCGTGGGGCGCATGTCCAGTAGTTATTACTCCGGTTCCTGAAGGTGATCCTAGGGCTGGTAAACCAGGATATAGTTGCCTAGGCAACTACATATGGTTCACTAATATGTTTCGTGAGAGGACTAATGGGAGGGTTGCGCTTTTTGCCCCAGATGACGCTGATGGTAGGACTTGGTATGATCTTGCCTCAAAGATCTTAACGGAGGCGGGCTATGTTGTTGTCGGCGGAGAGAGGCGCCTAGGCCAGTACGCCCCTGGAACCATGGATTTCACACCAATAATCCGCGAATGGAAGGATGCTGGGGCAGAGATTCTCTGGGGATTATCCGTTGGAGCAGATTTTGCAGTTATGTGGAGGCAGGCATATACGCTGGGGTGGAAGCCCAAAATGGTCTTAGATGGAAGGGCCCTTAAAAACTACGAGGATGTGGTGGCAATAGGCGACCCGAAGCTAGCAGTAGGTTTAGCGGACCCATTTAATCCATGGCATCCATCTCTGCCTTATAAGAGTATTTATTCTGAAAGGGCTGGTAGAACAAATATGAAGCTGGCTGAAGAATGGACTAAAGAGACTGGTAAGCCCTGGACAGAGGCTTTATGCCAATACTTCTTCATCGAGACAATATGCGCGGTTATAGAGCTCGCGGGAAGCTTAGAGCCGGAGAAGATAAATGAGGCTTTCTCGCAGGTTGATATTATTACAATGGGTCGCGGTAGAGTGAAATTCATACCCGAATGGCACTGCAGCCCAGGAATATTTTTCGTCGCCCAATGGACTCTTGATGAAAAGGGCAATTTAAAGATGGAAATTGTCCGCTCACCAGACCCAGACGTAAAGCCTACACATGAAGTAATATTCCCACTACCACTACCATAATCAGAATTACCGAAACTTTGTCCTAAGCGTCCCACTTATATTCCCTCATCTTCTTTATCTAGAATCTAAGTTCAGCATTCTCAAAAGCTACCTCTTTAAGAGAAGTTTTCCAGGCGTGGATGAAAGTTTATGTATGCCGGATCATTTTGCTTTGGCGTTTAAGAGCTATTCTATTTTTATTGGTTCCCACTCCCCACCTCTTCTCGGGAATCTTATTCTGAGCTGCCCCTCCCTAAATTCGACTTTGATATCCTCTTTCTTGAGGTCTCTAGGGATCCTTAGCGTTAAAATTACTTCATCTACGGTTCTTTCTACATCGATCCAGTAAGGCCACCACTCCGGGCCCCAAATACTAAGGCCGAATCCGAATGGGCCGAACCGGATAAAATGGCATGGCAAACCACACCACCAAGATGTATAATAGTGAATAAATGAATATTTAAGGAGAATGCAGCTGAAAATCAATCATTGTGATGTTAATCTCCCTCAATAATTTAAGGGCATCGGTATAGATCCTAGGAAATAAATGTCAGCGGTTTAAATATCCTGTATAGGCTCGTAGCATACTTCAGGACCCTGACTTTAGAGAAATCTAAGCTCTCTAGGTGATCTAGGGAGGACAGCAGCACTCCGCTATGAGGCAGTTGGCCCAGCCTAGACCTAGCAGTCTCAAGCCTCCCCTTAACATCATGTATATCCGCAGTTATACTAGACTCTGTACACGAAGACTTAAAAGGAGGGATATGGAAAGGGACTTAAACCCGGAGAACTGGAGCCTCGGGCGGGACTTGAACCCGCGACCCCCGCCTTTCTGGAACTTTTACCAAGGCGGTGCCCTAACCAGCCTAGGCCACCGAGGCTCCCTAACTTCTATGAATATTTTTTGAAATTTTTATATTTTTTATGTTATTTTACTTTACTTTGTTCTTGAGGCGAACTCCTCAGATATCCTTTTATATATTTCTAGCTCCTTCTGGGAGATTGGCCTAACCCTCTTGAAGGCTTCTTCAATATGCCTTCTGTACACCTTCAATTCCTTGAGATTTTTCTTTGCTTCCTCGGGAGCTTTATTGCTCATTATGTGCTCTCTTATGGCGAGCATGACGGCTGTGTTGCATACTGCGGCCAGATCGGCGCCAGTATATCCCTCAGTCCTCCTAGCTAGTTCCTCTATATTAACGTCCTCTGCAAGGGGCTTCTTCCTTAAATGTATCTTTAGTATCTCCTTCCTAGCTTCAAAGTCTGGCAGAGGCACATAAAGGAGCTTATCAAATCTTCCAGGTCTTAGTAGCGCCGGGTCTATTATGTCTGGCCTATTCGTCGCGGCTAATACAACAACCCCCCTAAGCTCCTCTATCCCATCCATCTCCGTTAACAACTGACTTATAACCCTCTCCGTCACATGCGCGTCGCCGTATCCTCCACCCCTCACTGGAGCGATAGCATCAATCTCATCAAAGAATATTATGCTTGGAGCAGCCTGCTTCGCCCTCCTAAAGACCTCTCTTATAGCCCTCTCCGACTCCCCAACCCACTTTGAGAGGATCTCTGGACCCTTAATACTTATGAAGTTCGCCTCGCTCTCCGTCGCAACGGCCTTGGCAAGCATAGTCTTACCCGTCCCCGGAGGCCCATATAAAAGAACCCCCTTAGGCGGCCTAGCATCCATATGTTCAAAGAGCTCCGGATACTTGAGCGGCCACTCCACAGCCTCCTGAAGCTCAAGCTTAACATCATGTAGCCCACCTATATCATCCCACCTAACATTCGGAACCTCTACGAGAACCTCCCGCATAGCTGAGGGCTCAACATCCTTTAAGGCCTCCATGAAATCGCTCATTGTGACAGTAATCTTATTCAATATTTCAGCCGGAATGGTATCCTTCTCAAAGTCTATTTCTGGCAGTATCCTTCTCAGGGCCCTCATGGCAGCCTCCTTACATAGGGCTGCTAGATCCGCCCCAACGAAGCCATGGGTGATGCTGGCGATTTTCTCCAAGTCAACGTCCTCCGCAAGCGGCATATTACGGGTATGTATCTGAAGGATCTCAAGCCTACCCTGCTTATTCGGAACACCTATCTCTATCTCTCTGTCGAATCTTCCGGGCCTCCTTAGGGCTGGGTCTAGGGCGTTAGGCCTATTCGTCGCACCTATAACTACAACCCTCCCACGCGGCTTCAGCCCATCCATTAGTGCGAGGAGCTGAGCTACGACCCTACGCTCAACCTCACCAGTAACCTCCTCCCTCTTAGGCGCTATAGCATCAATCTCATCAATAAATATAATACTCGGAGCGTTCTCCTCAGCCTGATTAAATATCTCCCTTAAACGTGCCTCACTCTCACCATAATATTTGCTCATTATCTCTGGGCCACTTATGCTAAAGAAGGCGGCGTTCGTCTCATTGGCGACAGCCTTTGCGAGTAGCGTCTTACCTGTCCCCGGAGGCCCATATAATAGTACGCCTTTCGGAGCCTCTATACCAAGCCTCTCAAATAGCTCCGGATACTTTAGTGGTAGCTCAACCATCTCCCTAATTTTTCTGATCTCCTCCTTCAAGCCGCCTATATCCTCATATGTGACCCTCGGAACCTCTCTGGCGATAGCTGCTGGCTTCTCGCCTATAGATATCTCCGTGTTTCTTGTTATTATCACGGCTGGTGCTGGCGGCTGAACACCCACAACCATTAAGTCAATTGTCCTCCCCATTATGCCGAGAGGCACATAATCTCCTCGGGTAACAGCCTTCCCCTCAAGGATCTGAGCTAAATAATCCTCCGCGCCCTCAATTCGAAGGGGCTCAATTGGAGC
This sequence comes from Candidatus Bathyarchaeota archaeon, assembly GCA_018396405.1. Lineage (GTDB taxonomy): Archaea > Thermoproteota > Bathyarchaeia > Bathyarchaeales > DTEX01 > DTEX01. The sequence goes on along the minus strand of JAGTQD010000002.1, from coordinate 62,323 downwards.
TAAAATAACCCTCTCAGCGTTTTTAGCCTCAACCTTCCTCACAACCACCTTCTCATCTATGCTGATGCCAGCATTTCTCCTAATATAGCCATCTATGCGTATAATACCCTTACCAGCATCCTCACTATATCCTGGCCAGCATATGGCTACAGTCTTACGCTTGCCAGAGATCTCAATCACGTCTCCCGGAGTTAAGTCTAAGATCTCCATAACTTTTGGATCAACCCTAGCTATGCCTCTACCAACATCCCTGCCGCGGGCCTCTGCAACGCGAAGCGTAATCATTTTTGAACCCGACGACATATGCTCCCCCACTATCTATGATTCCCATATAAGCCTAAAATATTTGTCTTCCCTCCGCACACTACTTCGCTGACCTAATTTCCCAAAACCTTCAGTCTTCCCTTATATATTTGTCAAGCTTCTGCTTAAACACATTTTTTGGGATTGCACCGACAAGTCTCTCAACTAGGGCTCCATCCTTAAAGATTAGGAAAGTCGGTATACCCATTATCTGATATTCCGCTGGCACCCTCTGGTTCTCATCAACATTTAGCTTCCCAAAGAGAATTTTGCCAGCATACTCCCTGGCTAATTCATCCACTATTGGGATCATCATTCTACATGGCGCGCACCAGGGAGCCCAGAAGTCGATGACGACAAGACTACTACTTCTTATAACCTCATTGAAGTTTGAATCTGTAACCTTAATCGGTTCGCTGATAGGGGCATTTTTCACTTCCCTTTTCTTCTGCATATCCCGCATAAGCTCCTCAAGTTTTCTCCTTCTCAGCTTTTCTAATTCTTCCTCACTCATACATATCTCATATAGAGACATGCATTATTAATTAATATTGTTTGATGGATGAAGAAAATCTTATAAACTTTTTGGATTTGGATATAAATAGGTCGGTAAGAAAAAGGAGGGTGGCTGTGGCTTTTGGCTGAGATCAGAGTTGCAATTGCGGGTGTGGGTAATAGTGCCTCTGCTTTAGTCCAGGGCGTATATTATTATAGGGATGCGAAGGAGACAGACTTTATCCCTGGACTGGCGCATGTTAATCTCGGCGGATACCATGTCAGGGACATAAAGTTTGTTGCCGCCTTCGATGTAAATGAATTAAAGATTGGTAGAGATCTCAGCGAGGCAATTTTCGTCGAACCAAATTGCTGTCCAAGATTCGTCGACTCCCTCCCAAATCTTGGAGTTAAGGTTCTGCCAGCACCGATATTAGATGGCGTAGGGCCACATATGAGAGAAGCCTTTAAAGTGTATTCTATAGAGAAGATTAAGCCAGTTGATGTCGCTGACATCCTTAGGAAGAGTAAGGCCGATGTCCTCGTTAACTATATGCCAGTTGGGAGCTATGAGGCTACAAGATTCTATGCGCAGGCAGCTATAGAAGCTGGATGCGCCTTCATCAACTGCATCCCAGAGTTCATTGCTAGCGATAAAGAATGGATCACGAAGTTCGAAAAAGCTGGATTACCAGTTGCCGGCGACGATATAAAGAGCCAGATAGGCGCAACAATACTGCACAGAGAAATCGTCAGATTATTTGTTGAGAGAGGAGTCAAGATAGATGAAACTTACCAGCTTAATATTGGAGGAGACACAGATTTCCAAAACATGACTATGGAGGAGAGACTGAAATCTAAGCGTATAAGTAAGACGGAAGCTGTCACAAGCCTAGTTCCATATGATTTCCCAGTTAAAATTGGTCCATCAGATTATATACCATTTTTAGGAAATAAGAAAGTGTGCTACATTTATGTTAAAGGCAGGAATTTCGGTGACCAGCCAGTGAGAGTATGGGTTACCCTAGAGGTCTTCGATTCGCCTAACAGCGCTGGCATAGTTATTGATGTTATAAGGGCAACCAAGATAGCCCTAGATAGAGGTATAGCTGGACCCTTAATCAGCGTCTCAGCATATGCTTTCAAGCACCCGCCCGTTCAGGTAGAGGACCCTGTTGCAAAGAAGTGGTTTGAAGAGTTTATAGAGGGGAAGCGGGAAAGATAAAAAACATTGGTGGCAAGATGTGTCAACGAAACAACCCTAGCCAATCCTTATAAGACTCAAATATTCTGCGTAACTCCTTAACGGGCTCCTTATGTAAGTCGACCCTCAAGCTTATTATGGGGCGCGATTCATGTATCGGTTTCCTCTCAGCAACCATTAGGGCGGAGGAGCGGCTGCCTCTCCTATCTCCCCCAGCACTCTCCCCAGCCTCTAACGCCCTCATAAGTCTCTCGGCAAGCCACTCGCCCCTACTCTCCTCGAACGCAATTACCATTTCCTCTAGGACTCGGCTTGACCTTAATAGATTGCCAGCGGCAACATAATTCTCACCGATAACATGACCGCTCCATTCAGGTGTCTCTCTTCCAGTAAATGCGGTCCTTCGACCAAACGAGTCAATGATTATTATCTGCCTCTTCTCTCTTAAACTATCCTCCCTTAACAATATTTCCACAATTTCTTGTGGTGAGCGCCCCTCGCGCAGGAGCCGTAGCCCATTAACTCCATGAAAGAAGTTCGTGTATCCCTGAACAGCCAACGCCCCAACACCCGGCTCTATATGGGGGACAACGCTTCCAACAGCAAGCGATCCAGAGGCTACACAGACGCCTAAGGCTAAGGTCTCTGGGCACCTTGCAACCATTGAGAATGTTCCATACTCCTCACTCAAATAGGATTCTGGCCTCAAACCCACTCTCCCTGAGACTCAAGTCTCTTCTCAAATTTACTGGTGCAACCATTTCTATAAGTTTCTTCAGACGACCAGACATAAAATTTAATTATGGTTCTCCAAAAAGCCCATTAAAAAGCTTTAAGCATCGGAAAATGTATGACAAATATATAATGGAGGAAAACTCTAGATAATTAAAAAGTAGATCTCGGAAGTATAATGGTGTTGGAAGGAAGATTAAAGGCTGGAAAGAGTAGCCCATTGGTCAAAAAACTTGACGAACTTTCATCTAAGGGATCGGTAAAGCTCTTTACATATACTCTTTCACTAATCTTCTTTTTCACGTTTATTTTGCTTCCACCACTTGTAGGCATCATTGAGAATTTTGGGTATATTTATGAGGTGATGCATGAGCCACTATTAATGAGCAGAGCAAATAATGCCATACTTCAGTCATTTATTACGGCATTCATAGTCTCAGCTCTGGACTTAGCAGCCGCCCTACCTCTAGCATGGTTTATAGTTAGATCAAGAAGCAGAGCCGCGCACTTTATAGACACCCTTGTAGACATACCTTTCCTAATGCCAACAGCAGCATTAGGATACTCGTTATTCCTCTTTTGGAGCAGTAGCGGCGGATTACCGTCACTCTTCGGGGTTGACTCATTGGTTCCACCAGGCTTCCCGCTAGTCCTCCTACTCCACTTCGTCTTCTCATATCCAGTAATAGTTAGAGTTATGGTTGGAGAATTACTTAATTATAGAGAGGTTTATGAGGTTGCTGCCAGAACACTTGGCGCACGGCCATTGACGGCGGTCAGAACGATAACTTTGCCACTGCTTAAGCCGGGCATAATAGTCTCATACCTCTTGGCGTTCGCCCGCTCTCTCTCAGAGACAGGGGCGACAGTAATGGTTGCTGGCTCTTGGGAGAATGGACCAGTTTTTCTTTTCAGGCTTATGGAGATGTCTGAGAGAGAGATTTCAAGCGATGTTAAGAATGGGATGTTAGTATACGTGAGTTTAATGCTGATACTGGTGTCAATAGTAATATTCTTCTTAATAAGTTTGCTAGCCCCTAAGATAAGGTTCCCGATAAAGCGGGTTTTTCCATCCCTTGAGAGGAGACTAAGCTCTCCAAAAGCGGTTAGATTTCGTAACACTTCGTCTCTTTTAATCTTCCTATTAATTGTTATCCTTCCATCAATCTTTCTAGTCTTCCCAATGTTTAAAGCCATTATTAGCGGAAGTTCAAATCCCACAATCTTTAGTTCTAGTTCATGGGGAGATTATTGGCGCAGCATGATTATATCCTATATGATAGGCTCATTAGCAACGTTACTAAACATTATTTTTGGGTTACCGATGGCCATAATTATTGCAAGAAGAAAAATGGGTGTGGTATCTTCAATCCTAAGGGCTATAGTTAACATCCCGATAATTGTTCCCTCAATCGCCCTTGGAATATCCCTAAGACTCTTTTGGGAGAAGTATGCCTCATTACATGACTTCTGGGTTCTCCTCTTATCCCACACGACCATAACATATACTTATTTTGTAGCATCTATGGCGGCGGCAATAGAGAGCATTCCTCAAGAGATCGAAGACGTTGCTAGCACTCTTGGCGCCAAACCCTTTACGGTCTTTCGGAGAATAATCTTTCCACTCACAAAATACTCGGTTCTTTCAGGAGCCATTCTAGTCTTTACAAGAGCATTAGGCGAAACAGGGGCTGCTAAGGCTGTTGCAAGATCACGGGAGTTTTGGACTCTTCCGATCCTACTTGTCAGCTGGATTAAGGATGTAGAGGTGGCGGATGCTCAGAAGGCTCTTGGCGCTGGACTTTACATGATTTCTTCATTTATAATTCTTTTAGCCCTAAGGCTGGTGGAGAGAAGGAGAAGGTAACCTATGCCAACTATAAAACTAGTGAATGTTACTAAACGGTATGGTGATATCGTCGCTATCAAAAACCTAAGCATGACTATACATGATGGAGAATATATATGTATTTTAGGGCCGACTGGGAGCGGAAAGACAACATTACTTAAACTTATCGCTGGAATAATTAAGCCAGATAAGGGGGAAATTTATATTGATGGTAAACTTGTAAATGATGTCCCGCCATATGAGAGAAATATAGCCTATCTCCCCCAATACTACGCTCTATTCCCCCATTTAACAGCCCTTGAGAACGTTGCCTTCGGCCCACTTTCAAGAGGAATTGATGTTAAGGAGGCATACAAAATTTCTATGCAGATACTTGAGATGATGAGACTTGCCTGGAGAGCAAGATCTTACCCGCATGAATTAAGTGGGGGCATGCAGCAACGCCTAGCCCTCGCCAGGGCGCTTGCAAGTGGAGCTAAAATCTTGCTTTTAGATGAGCCTCTCAGCGCATTAGATGCTAGGCTTAGAGTTGAGCTAAGATATAACCTCAGAAAGATCGCGAAAGAGAATAACTTAACAACTATTCATGTAACGCATGACCAAGAGGAGACTATGGTGGTCGCTGATAGAATAATTGTATTGAGGAATGGAGAAATACAGCAGGAGGGAACTCCACTACAAGTTTATAATGAGCCGAAAAACGTTTTTGTCGCACACTTTATTGGTGAATCAAACTTTTTTGATGGATTTGTAATAGATGTGGATCAGTATGGCTCATGGGTTCAATTAAGGAATGGTCTTCTCCTACGCACTAATAATGTTGATAGGTCTGTTGGCGATAGAGTTGTTGTGATGGTGAGGGAGGAGAAGAGTAGGATTTTAAAGGCGACAAAAAAGAGAGAAGAAATTAATCTCCTTCCCGGAGTCATTATAAATGCTAGCTTTCTAGGCAACTTTATCTCCTATACAATACTATTAGATAATGGCGATAAGGTTAACTCTAAGATGCCAACAATAAACGCTATTGGGAAATTCAGTATTGGTGAAAGAGTCTATCTTAAAATTAGCCCTGAAGATTTAAGAGTATATCCATATCCCGCGCTCGGCCTCTATAGGGAGCTAGAGGTGATGTAGCATTCCGCAGGTTCGCTTGATTAATGTGACAAAGAGGTATGGTGACGTAGTCGCGCTGGATGGCATTAATCTTCAAGTCGAAGACAAGGAGTATTTATGCATAATCGGGCCGAGCGGCTGCGGAAAAACAACCATGATAAAGTGCATCGCTGGTATTGTTGAACCAGATGAGGGTGAGATTTATATAGGCGATAAATGCGTAAATCATCTTCCAATAGAGGAAAGAAACATTGGTTATGTTTTTCAGGAGATAGCCCTCTTTCCCCACATGAATATCTATGACAATATTTGTTATGGACCATTTGTTAAAGGCTATAAAATCGCCAACATTAAGGCTCTCATCGGAGAAATAATTAGTATGCTGGGTCTTCACGAAAGGATTGGAAACTATCCAGAAGAGCTTAGTGGTGGAGCAAGGCAAAAGGCTGCTATTGCTAGAGTCCTAATCTCAGGCTCACATTTACTATTGCTTGATGAGCCCCTCGGCTCTCTTGATGCTAAAGTTAGAAAGGTACTGAGGGGCGAGCTTAGGAGGCTCATTAAAGACCTTGGCCTAACAGCAATTCATGTGACACATGATCAGGAGGAGGCCATGTCTATCGCTGATAGGATAGTTGTTATGAGATCTGGCAGAATAGTTGAGGTTGGCACCCCCCTAGATCTCTATCTCCGCCCCAAAAATCTATTCACGGCGTATTTTGTTGGTGAGGCAAATTTCCTCGAAGGGGAGGTGGTAGGCGAAGAAAATAATTATGTTAAGATAGACATTAATGGGAGTGTTTTCTATAGTGCATGTAAGATTGTCCCAAACTCAAAAAAGGTTGTTGTGGCCATAAGGCCTGAGTTTGTCCAGGTGAGTAAGAAAGTTCGCTCTAAAGGGGCGTTAAGGGGAACGATTAAAAACAAATTCTTTCTTGGAAACTCAATTCGATACGAAATTTTAGCAGAGAATGGAATCACAATTTCTGCGAAAGTGCCCTTATCTTCAAGGTTTCTTAACCTCGGCGTTGGGGATAGTATAAATGTTTTTCTGCCACAAAAATTCCTTCTTCTATACCCCTACCCAGAAGAGGGATTAGAGAAGGCGATATCTATTGAATAAGATTAAGATAAAGAAAGAAAGATTAAAATATTGAATTGAGGAGCCCATATATATGGAGCGGTGGTTTGAGAAAAGGAGGAAAGATAAGGTTCTTGAGATATCTTATCGCCAGATGACATTAGCTCTTGATACAGTAAATGATCTTGATAGAGCGCTTAAAGCTGTTTTTACTGGTGATAAAGAGGGGGCAAAAACTATTATAGAGAGATTATTTTCGGTTGAGGAGGAGATTGATTATCTTAGAAGAACCGTCTTTGAAGAGCTAACGAGAGGCATTTTGCCGCCGAGAGATAGAGAAGACATAATGCATCTAGTTAAGCGTTTAGACCAGATGGCAGACTTCGTTAAAGACTCCGCAAGAAGCATACTAATTCTCTTAGACCATGAAATACCTAGTGATATCTTAAGGAATTTTCTGGACATGGCATCTAACCTCTCTAAGTGCGCGTTAACACTTAAGGAGAGCTTAAGGCTGCTCACAGAGAGCCCTGAAAAAGCTAGGGAGATGTCCATTAAGGTTGAAGAGGAGGAAAATAAGATAGATAAGCATCACATCAAGATAAAATCCATGTTGCTAAAATGTGGCGACAAAATCAGCCCATCAATATTATTGATCTTAAAAGACTTGGCTGATTATATGGAGAATGCTGCGGATAGCTGTGCTGACGTAGGAGATTATATAAGGGTTCTAACGGTTACCAAATGATCAAAAATAATATAGCCATTTAAGCGCTAGCTTTAAAAAGAAAAAATGAGATAAGTGATATGTGTGAGAAAAACTTGGAGGAAGGGTTTCCGGATAGGAAGATCATTTTAAAAAATCCGGAAAATTTTCAGCTTCAAGCCGCTTATCTTGCATACTCAGAAGCTTATGATAAGACAGATGACCCAGAGGTTAAGAAATACCTGAATCAAAATATGATAGACTTGCAGAATAATAAAATTGATTATCAGACCTTTTATAGAAATATAAATAAGTATCGCCAATTAGATGACTCTCAGTGTAAATCAAAGTCAAATATAAAATCTTTAAGTAAGAGTGAGTGGCGTAATATAATGGAGAAAATGGAGAGGGAGAAAAGATACAAGAGATGAAAATGGCATAGTCTTAATGATTTTTGGGAGATCTTTCCTAAAATTTTATTATTATGTTCTCTTATTTTCAAAAAGGTTGATATATGGATGTTTATGGAAGTGCTGGCATTTAGTATAGCGCAGGGAGCTACACAGGATGCTGGATGGATCTTTCAACTTATTTGGATAATCGCTCTCATAGTTATCTGGATTTATGGGCAACGTATACAGACAGTACTTATGTTAAGGGAGATTGAGGGCTCCCTGCGCAAACTTAAGGTTATGAGGGATAAAGGGCGGCAAATGGCTATCTCGGCGATAAATGAGGTGGGTAAACCAGTAGAGGATTTGGAGACCAGGGTAGATCGTCTACTTGAGCATGTAGATATCGATCCAGTGACCTTAGACCCTACTGGCGTAATTAGAAGATTAGAGCATATAATAGATGTCCGAGAATTCAAACTTAAGGATGAAGTTAAGCGAATAGTGCCAAATGCTGATGAAACACAAATAAATAATTTGACGAATGTTTTAGAGGCTGCCCTAGCATTAAATCAAATCTATAAAATAGTAAGGCACTATTATTTAATGGGAAAGAAAACCTTAAGCTTCTATATAATTTTACAAATCCAGATGCTTCTGCCATTGATAATGAGGGAGTCAGAAGCCTTTATTAGAGCTTTAAGAGCGTTTACGCTCGGTCAGCCCATAGGGGATGGGGCTGGGGCTCTAGTAGCTGCAAGATTAATGTATGGTAAACCGAAGAGACTCATAGCGTCAAATACCGTTGTAAGCGAGGTGGAGATTGAGGGTAGAAGGGCCTACGTGATAAAGGCTAAGGGGCCAGGCGGAAATGTTGGAAAGCCCGGTGAGGCGATAAAGCAGATTCTGGAGGAGGAAGAGGGAAGGATTGCGCTCATGATTATAATTGACGCCGCACAGAAGCTTGAGGGCGAGAAGACTGGTGAGGTTGTTGAGGGTGTTGGCGCAGCTATAGGTGGTCCGGGGGTTGATAAATATAAGGTTGAAGAGATCGCCACCAAATATGGGGTTCCATTTTATGCGATATTAATTAAAGAGGGTATTGAGGACGTGATATCCACCATGAGGAAGGAAATAGTTGATGGGGTTGAGGAGGCTATAGGGAGGATCAAGAGAATTATTCGTGAAAATACTGTGGAGGGCGATACAGTCATAATTGCTGGTATAGGCAATACTATTGGAATATCCCAATAAAAGAACTGGAGGATACTAATGGATAAGAGAGGCAGAATTAGTAGAATTTCAATCCTTCTAATAGTTATCGTTTTAATATTAGCTGTAGCCTTGGTTGAAATCTTTTCGGGTATAGGTGAGTATATAGCCTACGGAAGATTTAATCCTTTAAGTATAGCCTTGGGTTTGGGCACAATATTGTTATCAGTTTACCTTCTCCTGCAAATCATTAAAAAGCCAAAAGACATCTTTTCTGAGAGCCAGAGAACAATAACTACAATAAGATGCATGAGCTGCGATTACATAACCGCGAGGGAGTTTGAAAAAGGAGACTATGTTTTAAAGGAGATGGGCGCGTGCCCAAAGTGTGGGGGTAGTCTCCTAATATATTCAATATTCAGGGAAGTTAAAGATGAGGAACGGGGTTCTGAGCAACATAATAATAAAAATGGCATTTAGGCAGTTAGCACTAAAATATCTTTCTCGCCCACATATACTGTATGTTCAGCTTGGGCAACAGGTTTTCTGCTTACCTCAATAAAAACAGGGTAAGCCATTATATGCTTAGAGGATAAGAGCTCTGAAAGTGCCCTCTTATAAACTTCGTTATTCCCATAAATCTTGCTCAGCCACCTTTCAGCGAAGGGTAGTGTCTTAAAGTTTCCCTCAATTACCCTAAGAAGATTTTTCGCCTCCGCATTCTTTAAGGAACCTTTCGTTTTCACAAGCCTAAAAATATGCTTCTCGAAGCCCTCCTCAACTTTCCCGGCAGCGTTCCTTAATGTAACGAATGGCTCTATCGCATATACCCCTCCAAGACGTATACGTTCAATGGAGAAATGCGATACATTTGGTATCGATTTTCCGGCGTGGATTTGGTAGCGACCAACCTCATGGCCACACAAGTTGTATATTGGCTTAAATCCATACTGTTCGATCGCTGCTTGTATCTCAGAACTAACTTTAGAGATCATTACTCCTGGCCGCATAACCTTTATAGCGCTCTCAAGAGCTTTCTCAGCAGCATAAACAATATTTTCATACTCCGGGTTGAAGCATATTGTCGTAGCTGTATCAGCGATATAGCCATCTATATGGACCCCTATGTCAACCTTTACTAGGGAGCCTTCAGGTATAATGCGTTTGTCATTTGGGGGCGATGTGTAGTGAGCGGCAACCTCATTTACGGATACGTTACATGGAAAGGCTGGTTCACCGCCAAGCTCTCTGATCATGCCCTCAGCGGCTTCGCAGATCTCTATAAGCGGCATACCCTCTTCAACAACTTCTTTTATCTTCTCCCTAACTTTAGCAGCTATCCTACCAGCACGAATATATTTCTCAAGTACATCATCGGACAATGAACTATGAGAGGAGAAACTTATCAGCAACCCCCCATCCGTCACTAGATCACTTTAATCTTTTATACTTTACCTACAATATTAATTATATTATGGGCGGGCCTATGGGCTATCCAATTGTCTTAACTGCTGATAGAACCCTGATGAGCGAATACGGCGGGGCGATGTTTTTGGGGTTTAGTGCATGTGTCCCGAAGGGTCTAGTTCCCGACAGAGTTTATTTTAGAATATTCTGCCCGCCAGTTAAGGTTAATCCTGATGGTTCAGCCGCCGTAGCACCCTATGGAACTAGAAAGATAGAGGCAGCCCTGCTGGATTATGGCTTTAAGAGGGAGGAGGTCATAGTCGCCCACCCAGAGCACCTAGATAAAGTCATTGGGTCAAACACGAAAGTCCTCGGGATAACGGAGAATGACCCATTAGGCATCGGCCCAGCGACAACAACCTTTACAGAAATCTTTGGTGGAGAAGCCTATATGGCGATAAAATTCCGCGAAATCCTTAATCACCCAGCGGTCAAAAGATTTAAGCCAAGGATAATTGTTGGCGGGGCAGGTGCATGGCAGCTTGAGGATGAAAGCATTAGGAGGGAGCTTGGCATAGACACGGTTGTTATCGGTGAGGGCGAGAAGGTTGCTGGCCCGCTCTTTGAGAAGGCAATCCGTGGTGAAGATCTGCCTGGGGTTGTCTATGGTGAGGTTGTCGAGACTGAGGAGATTCCAATAATTAGGGGGGCGACCATAGATGGCATAGTCGAGATTGCAAGAGGGTGTGGGCGTGGATGCGACTTTTGTGTCCCAACACTCCAGCGCTTCAGGTGCAGGCCGATTGAGCATATTTTAAAGGAGGTTGAGGTTAACATTAAGGCTGGTAGACAACCGCTGCTTCACGCGGAGGATATATTAAGGTATCGTGCTAGGGGTCTGGAAATAAACAGGGAGGCTGTTATCGAGCTCTTCAGGAGCGTTAAGGGTTATCCGGGCGTCGAGAGGATTGGAATAAGCCACTTCGCCCTAGCATCTGTCTTAAGCGCACCAGACCTGATTGAAGAGTTATCTAGCCTATTGAACCTTAGTAGCAATCGATGGATTAGTGGGCAAACCGGAATCGAAACCGGCAGCCCAAGGCTTGTTGAAAAGCATATGAAGGGGAAGTGTAAGCCGTTTGCTCCTGAAGATTGGCCGGATGTCGTTTTGAGGTCTTTTGAGGTATTGAATGAGAATAATTGGGTTCCATGCGGGACGATAATTCTCGGACTGCCCGGCGAGGAGGAAAAAGATGTTGAGCAAACGATTGATCTTATCGAGAAGCTGCGCCCATTTAAGAGCATAATTGTCCCACTATTCTTTGTGTCTATGGGCGGGTTAAAGGAGAAGTCAAAGTCGTTTAAGCTTGAGGATGTAACACCGAGACATGCGGAGCTGATATTCAAGTGCTGGGAGCATAACTTCATGTGGATAAATAATATATTTGAGGAGTGGTGCGAGATGAGTATAAAGAGCTCTCTTATTAAGAGTGGGTTAAAGATGATTGTATCCTATGGGATTAGAGAAGCTTCAAAATATATGGACATATGTAGGAAGGAATACGGCTATGATTTAAAGTCGATGATTATGGATTATAGGAGTGGGCGACTGAAGATTAAGGCGCCAATAATTGCAAGAGTAATTAAGGCTTTTATAAAATAGCCCCTCCCTCTTTTTTATCATTTAGCGTTTAGTTTAAGTGTTTGGAATAGCCCTTATTTTAGCTCAGATGGTGTATAAAATGAAAAGGATAGGCGTTATAACAGCTGGTGGAGACGCTCCTGGAATGAATGCTGCCATAAGGGCTGTTGTTCGCTCAGCAATATATCATGGGTTAGAGGTTATAGGCATTGAAAGGGGCTATGCAGGTCTAATTGAGGGTAGGTACCGTATACTAGATAGGCGCTCTGTCGGGGGAATAATAAATCTCGGTGGAACAATACTTAGATCCGTCCGTTGCGAGGAGATTAAAACTGATGAGGGCATACAGCGGGCCGCCGAGTTCATGAAGAGCATTGGGATTGAGGGTTTAGTGGCAATTGGAGGAGATGGAACCTTCAGGGGTGCAAGTAGGCTTTATAGGGCTAGTGGAATACCAATAATTGGGGTGCCAGCAACAATCGATAACGATGTCGCCGGAACTGATGAGACAATTGGTTTCGATACCGCAGTGAATATTGCGGTAAGCGCGATAGATAAGATAAGGGATACTGCAACGTCCCATGAGAGGACATTTGTTATCGAGGTTATGGGGAGGAAGAGGGGCTTCATAGCCCTAGAGGTCGGTTTAGCTGGCGGGGCAGAGGTTGTCTTAATACCCGAGGTTAAGGTGGATCTAGATGAGGTTTGTAAAGTAATCGTGGAGGATAGAAGGGCTGGGAAGATTTCATCAATAGTTGTTATGGCTGAGGGTGCTGGAGACAGTCGGTATGTGGCAAACTATATTGCTCAGAAGACTGGGCAGGAGGTGAGATTAACCGTTCTTGGGCATATTCAGAGGGGTGGATCTCCGACGGCTAAGAGCCGCATACTTGCGAGCCATTTTGGTTATAGGGCGGTTGAACTACTGCTTACTGGGGAGAGGAAGAGAATGGTTGGCATACAAGGTGATGAGATAACATCGGTTGACCTAGATTATTCCTGGATGGTTGAGAAGGAATTAGATTTAAACAAATATAGACTGGTAGGGATTCTAAAGTAAATTCACGTTATAAAGTTTGTTAACCCGGCCTCTCTGGCTAACTCTATTGCCCTTTCCATCTCCTTAGCATTCAATCGCCTACTTAGCTCCGGCACCTCATAGGCCCTCCACTCCGGCCTATACTGGAACATAACGTTAGTCCTCGTATCCCTCCCAAGATTCTCTGCAATCCAATTAAGAATATATTTTGTGCAGCACTCAAGGTGGTTTGGTAAGACAAGAACCCTTATAATTAGCTCGCCATACCTTTTCCCATAAAGATGATTTCTAGTGCACACCTCCCAATAGCTTGGGGCGTCAGAGATCCTCTTTGCGCAATCAAAGGGGCCATACTTAAAATCTAATAAATATATGTCGACAAAACCAGCTAGGAGTCTCGCTGTCTCCTCGCTATAATATGAGTTTGAGTTCCATACTACAGGAATATTTACGTTCACGTGCCTAAAAGTCTCAAGCCACTGCGCAAGCCATGGGGTTGGCTCACCACCAACGAGATTAGCATTCCTACAGCCGCTCTTACGCAGCCGCTCGACAGCTAAGGCTAGCCGCTCAGGAGTATATACTTCCCCGCTCTCAAACCACTGGGATATCGTCCAATTTTGGCAGTGGAGGCACCGGATTGTGCAGCCCATAGTAAATATTGTTCCTGAGGGAACTAGCTCAGGCTCCTCGCCTAAATGCTCAAATATTGAGGAAACCGTTATTTGTGTACCACACCTACAATAGCCCAGCTCGCCTCTTAGCCTGTTCACTCCACATCGTCTATTGCAGAGGTGACAGTGCTCTAGAATCTTACCTGCTATAGTAATCTTAAGGTCTAAGTATGATTTCTCTGGGGTCTCCATATCCTCTAGATCCATCTTCCCGGAATCTATCTCGTTTTGAATCCTATAGAAGTCTTCAGTTAACCTCTCATGCTTGATCCATAAGTCCTTAAGGGGCTCGTTCTCATCGAATTTTGCTGGAAGTCTCTTTGCAATCATAAATTTCGCTGGCTTCTCATCACCCATCACAGCAAAATATCTCGCTAAGCTAGCCCTAGCCTTCTTATCATGGAGGACTTCCAGGGCATCTCTCCTAAAAATGTACCACATTTTTTCTCAAAAAGAAAAAAGGTTTAGGATATTATTTAAGTATTTATAGTTGATTTAGGGAAAGTTTTTAGAAGATTGGGAGGCCTATTTATTGTTCAAGTTGCAGAAATTAGTTTGGACGCTCTCACTAATTTTAATTACATCCACTGCCGCATACATCATAGTCACATATATTATTGCCCCCATCACTTTAACTGAGCGCCAAATTAGCGTGGATACGCAGGTAATATCTGATGAGAAGATTCTTCTACCATTACCAAGAAAGGTCAGCGAATTAACTGTTGAGGAGGCGATACTTTTAAGGAGGAGCATTAGAGAGTATACTGATGATCCCGTAAACCTAAATGACTTAGCGATGATCTTGTGGGCTGCATATGGCATAACTGAGCCTAAGCGTGGTCTCAGGGCAGCGCCCAGCGCTGGCGCAACATACCCCCTAGAAATATATGCTGCAATAGGCTATAAAGGCGTGAGATCTAATGAAGTCTTCCTTTGTGAAGGGATTTACAAATATGACCCGGACAGCCATACCCTACTGCTGGTTAAGAGAGGCGATTATAGAAGGGAGCTGATGAAGGCAGCCTTGGGCCAGAGCTGGGTTGGCGAGGCGCCACTAAACATTATTATTTGTGCAGTCTTTGAGAGGACAACAGTAATTTATGGGGAGAGGGGTAGAACTAGATATGTCCCAATGGAGGTTGGGCATGTGGGACAGAACATTTATCTCATTGCTACGGCTCTTAAATATGGTGCTGTAGTTGTCGGAGCTTTTCACGACGAAAGTGTATCTAAAATTATTGATGCTAAACCAGAAGAGAAGCCCATGTATATCATTCCTATAGGCATCCCGAGGAGTCCACCTAAAATATCCTTTGAAGACATTTGGGAGTATATTCTATCTAAGAGGTAATATAAGGATGGTTAAGAGATCCCACCCTGCTAAAGCTATCCGTACTAATCGTCGAGCTATCCTCAATACCCTTAATAGTGCTGTCCTCAATATATTTATTCAGCGGATACCAGATGCTAGCTCCAGAAGTAAAAATAATTCCAGAGCCCAGAAGGATCCATGTAGATAGGCTTTTAAGAATTTTAACGGTTTCCTTAGCATACTTACATGCTTTGGCTGGCATAATAATTATGGCTGAAAGACGTATAAAGAAAGAGATTCTGAGGAAAATCGTTGAGATATCTGCAGCAGTTATATTGACAATATTGCTTCTTTCTTCATTAATTATTGAGATAATGGTGCTAGATATAAGCCATCGGTACCAATGGGGGCGCAGAACATGATTTATGATGGGGAAAGCCGCCACTTACAGCATTTTCTCGAGGATAATTATATTATAGAATATGGGAAAGAGAGACCGCTCCTATGGAACTTTCCTTTTATGGATATCTGTTTACCGCACTTTGGGCACCGCATGTCTTCTGTTAAATTCCATTTCGTTATTTCAAATCCAAACCTTTTTATTACTAGTTCATTACAGTTTGGACAATAAGTATTCTCATACCTGTGCCCTGGAACATTACCTAGATAGACATAATTTAATCCAGCGTCTTTAGCAGCCTCATAAGCCTTTTCAAGGGTTCTTATCTCTGTTGATGGTATATCAGTCATTTTATAATCTGGGTGGAAGCGCAGTAAATGGATTGGTGTATCCTCACCAAGATTATTTCTAATCCACGTGGCAAGATCCTTTATTCTCTCAAGGGAATCCCCAATCTTCGGTATAACGAGGTTTGTTACCTCAATATGTATATTATGCCGCTTCATCTCCTTCAGGGACTCGAATATCGGCTCGACCGAGGGTACCATAGAATACTTCCTATAAAATTCTGGATCACCTCCACCCTTAAAGTCAACTGTTGCAGCATCCAGGTATGGTGCAATCTTCTCGATGGCTTCAGGAGTCATATAACCATTTGTAACAAAGGTGTTGAATAGTCCATGCTTGTGAGCTAGCACAGCCGTATCATATGCATATTCAAAGAAAATTGTTGGCTCGGTATACGTATAACTTATACCATGACAGCCATGCTCAATAGATGCATTAACAACCTCCTCTGGTGGGAAATCCCTGCCAATTATATCCCTCTCTTGGCTTATAGTCCAATTATCACAGAATTGACATCTAAAATTACACCCCACAGTAGCTATGGACATCACTAGTGCGCCTGGATGAAAATGTGAGAGGGGTTTCTTTCCAATCGGGTCTACGTTTGCGGCGCATGCCTTAGCATAATTAAGTGAATAAAGAACCCCTCCCTCATTTTTCCTAACATTGCAGAAGCCAAAGCCTCCCTCAGGCACATTACATCTACGGGCGCAGAGGTTACATCTAACCTTATTGTTCCCAATCCTTTCATAGAGCATAGCTTCGCGCTTCGCCATCAAAAATCAGCTCCAAGGGTTTTAGCGCTAATCTTTTATCCCCTCCAGTAAGCTCATGACATTCCAGAGCTTCACTCTAGTATACGGCGGCATATTAGGGTCTTGCAGAATCTCATCTATAACGGATATCGCGTTTGAGGCCCTGACAGCAAGAGTATACTGCGTCGATTGTAGAATATCCATGGCTTCCTTAGCGGTTCTTCTAATGTTTCTTGGGGTCGTAGTATCCTCTGAAACTTGACCGAGTATGACCAAAGCCTGCTTAATCCTCTCCTCATACTCTTGGAGCTTTTTCTTGCCCACCATATCAGCCCACCTTAATTAAAACAGAGTTGTTTTTCTAAATTAGAATTAGTTTTAGTTTCCTATTATTACGCTTTACGCTTCCACTATGCTTTGAGCGGTATTATGCCAGAAGGATTGCGCCGCTCGGTTTATATTTCCCCTTAATTTCATATCCAGTTAGATTTGCTAGCTGTTTTGCGAAATCTTCTATATCTTCCATGTATGGCATAGCTTCTTTTGGGAGTCTCTCGCGGCTTTGGCCGACCCACTCATATGCTTTAACTTCGATATAATCTGGCTTAGCTACCTTGGCTATTCTGGCGTATCCCCCAATATTCGTCATATTGAAGCCCTTAATCATCGTAAACCTCAAAACTCTACGCGTGTTAAGGCTTGGGAGGATCTCTAATGTTCTATTCAAGCGCTCCCATGCGTCCTTGATTAAAGGCCTGGCGAGCCTTATATATGTATTCTTGTCTGGAGCGAGGATACTGATATACAGCTGATATGGCAGTTTATTAATTCTCTCTAAGGTCTCAGGCATAGTGCCATTTGTGACAAGGAATGTTATCATCCCTCTCTTGCCAGCCTCCTCGGTCAGCTCTGAGATCCATGGATATAGCGTAGGCTCACCAGTCAAGCTCATAGTCATCATCGTTGGCCTTAAAGCCTCCTCAAGCTTCCTCTTATCAACCCTTTCATTCCCTCTCCAGCCAGAGAGCAACTCCATCCTCTTTTTAATCATCTCCTCTATGATCTCAGCTGGCTCATCAAATTCTTCAAGGCTTAATGGAAACTCCCTCCAGACGAGCCCCTCCCTATCACCAGAGTGAACCCTCCAACAGTGTAAGCAGTGGCAATTGCATCCAATGTATGGTGTCATTTGCATGCACCTATGACTCTGAACTGGAGGATACCATAGCTCCTTATAGCAAACTCTCCCAGACCTTAGGCTCTCCTTAGTCCAGTAGCATATCTTAACGGCGCTATGGAGATGTTTACCAACGAGCCTATAGCCCTGCTTATAATACATTCTAATAATCTCTGGTCTAAGCGGCTGGAGCGCTTCCCTCTCCATAATTAATCCTGTAATAATATAAATTGAGCGAAAAATATACTATTTTCCTTCAGCAGCTTGTGTTGTCGTTTTATTCGCAGCCTTTGTCTCTAGCTCCATGAGTCTGCTCTCAACATTTGCTATGAGATTACTTATAATTCCACTAGCCTTCTTGAGATACTCTCTGAATTCTTTTAAGAATTCAATCTTATCTCTCTCTGATACCTCCCCATCCAATAATAGCATTTTTATTGCGCGGGGGATGATGCCAGAAGAGAGATCGAGTCCTTCTATAGAGTGTATTGGGGCGAGCTGTTCAAGTAACCATTTTCTAATTGCTGAGGCGAGACTAAAATGCCCCTTCACAACCTCCTTAAACGTCTCTTTACCCCTCTCAGTTATCCTATAAACTCTCATTCTCCTCCTCCCACCACACCACTCCCCCTCAATAAACCCCTTCTCCTCAAGATCCCTTAGAGCCGGATAGAGGGAACCAGCTGTTGGAGAAATTAAGCCTAACGTGTTCTCTTTAATCCTTTTAAGCATTTCATAACCATGTGCGGGGCCCTTTAAAAGCGTATACAAGATCGCCAATTTGAGATAGCCCCTCTTTAGCTGCTCCCTCATAGACCTTGTGATCTTGTCTTCGTCCATATCCAAGAAAATTTTTATAGGTCCATGTCTTAAATATTTTGGATTCATATATATCGGCTTCCAATATATTCTCTAAGGCGATAATGGATGACCCCCTCCCCGAAAATACTAGTTGAGCTTGCAAATGTCAGTAAAGAGTATAGGGTTGGGGAGATCCACACGGTTGCGCTCAAGGAAGTCTCATTTAAAATATATGAGGGTGACCTTGTCGCAATAATGGGCCCCTCAGGCTCAGGCAAAACAACGCTACTTAACATGATAGGGCTTTTAGATAGACCATCGAGCGGAAAGATCTACTTTGAGGGGAGGGATATCTCAAAGATGAGTGATAAGGAGCTTGCCTATCTCAGGAACGCGAAGATCGGCTTCGTCTTCCAAACATTCAACCTAGTTAACAGGCTAACCGTCTTTGAGAATATTGAGCTGCCATTGATACCTAAGGGTCTCCCGCGGAGCGTTAGGGCTGAGATGGTTAAGGAGGCTCTTCTTAAGGTCGGTGGAGAATTAGAGTGGCTGAGAAAGAAGCCTAATCAGCTCTCCGGCGGCCAGCAGCAGAGGGTTGCGATCGCCAGGGCCATTGTCGGCAATCCTCTAATAATCCTCGCCGATGAGCCGACGGGAAACCTGGATAGGGCTTCAGCCAAAATTGTCGTTGAAACATTCCTAAAGCTCAATAAGGAGGGGCACTCGATAATAGTTGTGACGCATGATCCGGAGATCGCGAATTGTATGGAGAAGATATATGTTATCAGGGATGGAACAATAATTGGTCAATATTATGCTGATCCAAAAGAATCCCTACTAAATAAGATTTCGGGGGGCTATGTGTCTAGTGGGCATTAAAAGGATATTAATTATTATTGCTCTGATCACTTTCCTTCTAGCAGAGCCGCTGTCAATTTTATATACTACACGTGGTTCTCCAAGCCAAAGCGGGCAACCAATAAAGTTCATTGAAGCCTATCTTAATCCAGCATCCTACCCGGGCTCAGCTAACACGAACCTATATATCGTGTTGGAGAATGACGTTGGATCCGAGATAACGGAAGCGAGATTTAGGATAGAGCTCCCAGAAGGCTTCATTGTGAGAGAGCCTAGAGCGAACGTTCGCGCGGTTGGCGATGGAGAAAGGTTCACTATACGCTTTTCCGGGATATCAGTCCCACAGGACGCTCCTGCCGGAACATACGATGCTATTGTTTATGCAGAGTATTCAATAATGGTGGGGGGCAAATTACAATACAATTTTGCAACCATATATATCCAATTTGATGTTGAAGAGGCTCCGAAAGAATATCCAATAATAGTCTCATCGGTCTCGGTGCTTTATCGGGGTTCTCCCGCCCCGCTGCTTCCCTCGGCGAGGGGCGTGACGATTAGAGTATTTCTAACCAATAGGCTACCAGAACCCTTAGGTAGCGTAATGATTACTCCAACCCCCCCAAGCGGCTTCAATATTAGAGCTTTATCTGGAACCTATGATAGTGGGATAGCCTCCGGCGGCTCCTGCTATATAGATATAACGGTTGACGTTGATGAGGGGGTCAGCCCTGGCTGTATTGATATCCCCCTTAAGACATCTTTTGTTAGAATTGTTTCTGGGTCATCATTCATTGGGGAGCAGGACCTGAAGGTTAGTGTAGTTGTCGAGAGCCCGCACATGTATCTGCCTAATCTATCGCTGGTCTCGGTTTACTGGGGCTCGCAAATACCATCTCCGGCATACGCTGGATCACGATACACCCCATTAACGCTACGTTTCATAAATAATGGGCGATATGATATTGTTGGCGCGCTCATCGAAGTCACCTCAGAGAGTCTTAAGCCGATAAAGGGGTCTGAGGTATTGGAGATCGCTAGGTTAACCCCAGGCTCATACTCTGATGTAACGCTCTATTTCGATATTAATAGGGACGTTAGCGAGGTCAAACTTAATATTCGGGCAAAATATATCTTTGAGGAGTTTGGAACAAGTATAGAGGTTACTAGAGACTTTATTATTAATCTGCCGATTGAAAGGTATCCGGCGGCAGCCAGCTATCTTGAGCTTGTCAGCTATGGCTGGCAGAACAACTATAACGTTTTTCCAAGGACGGAGAACGCATCATTCCAAGTCGTTATTGCTAATAGGGCGCCTTTCCCAGTGAGCGGGATAATACTCTACTTAAACCTTCCAGAGAACATGTCTTCAATGGGCGAGAGAGTTGCAAGGGCGTATGTAGATGGGCCGATTAGAAGCCTAAGCACATTCCCAGCATCATTCACTGTAACTGTTGGGGATGTTAAGCCTGGTAAATATAGAGCCGAGCTTACAGCAGATTTTATATTGCAGTCCGGCGGGCCAGGAACTAGGTGCACAGAAAAGTTCAGCCTAGAAATAATTGTTAACGATGATAGAGAAGCTGTGGAGTTTATTAGCGCCAGCTGGTATGAGGGGTCCGTTGGCCCGAACACGTATGGGTCACACCTCCTAATCTTTGTAAGAAATAACCTTGTTGATAGTATGAAGGGGGCTGTTCTCGAGATAAACCTCCCCAACGGGTTTGTTAACGTGGCAGATAACTCAACATTCGTGAAGATCCCTCCATCTACTGTAAGTCCACCCTCAACTCTACCCCAATTAGGGGCCCAGGACTTAAGCACATTTATAAGCGAGTACTTAAAGGCTTATCAGACAGCTCAGGTAGCTCAGACGCGGACTTTTAGTCGAGGAGATATACTAATGTTCTCAGCCCACCTTAACATACTAGATGTTGATCTTGGCGTTCACGCGTTTAATGGGCGTCTCTCTTACATTGATCAGTGGGGTGCAAAGAGGTCTGTTGAGCTGGAGATTCCAGTAGCCGTGTTGGGTAGAACTGGGTATTTAGAGATTAAGATGAATGGTATCATAAATGTTAGAAGCCGCTTCACGAATACTTCCCTAACAGTAGAGAATATTGGTTCATCACCATTATATGACGTTTATATAAGCGTTGCCCCATATCAAGAGATGCCGCTCCTAATAGCCTCGCCCTCAGTTATATATAGGGAGAGGATCAATGCTAGCGAGAAGCTTAGCATCCCATTAACATTAGCCTATAACCCGCTTGGATTTATAAGGCAGGCTGGCGGAACAACAGTTATAACTTATGGGCCAACTCCATTACTCATATCAATTATTTATAGAGACCCCAGCGGGGCCATCAAAAGATTCAATAATACGATAACCGTTATTGTTGAGCCATTTATAGATCTTCTTATCAAGGATATTAGCGCTGTCAGTAAGTACTCCTCTACAACTATAAGTGGCATTATCGTTAATTTCGGCTCATCAACAGCCTATAGAGTGAAGGCCACCTTTACAGTCGGAGATACTAGCACGTGGACTCTGATAGGGGATATCGCGCCATCAGACGAAATGGCATTTAGAATAGAAGTTCCTGAAAAGGGTGAGGTTGGAACCCTAACAATAGAGTATTATGACCCCTTCAACCAGCAATTCTCGAAAGAGATGCCCATTAAAATTGAGGTGCAGCCCGAGATCCCAGCGGCACCGCCACAAGAAAGGAGGCTGGGCGTTGAGACATGGATCGTGGTTGGGGCGGTTATAGTGTTCCTGGCGGTAGCATCCATCCTCATCTATAGGGTTTTAAAAGCCCGCTCAACAAATAAATCGTAGTTGGGGCGAATATAATGGCGCTTTACATGCTCTTCATAGACTTTATAAGGCTTGCAACTAAAGCCTTGAAGGAGAGGAAGACTAGGGCTGTTCTCACGATAATTGGCATATCCATAGGCCCATTAGTCATGGTTATGATGAGCTCCGTTGTGCGTAGCTACTCCGACTATATTGTGGAGAGGATAACATCCTTAGGGCAGAACGCGATAGCCGTTTTCCCCAGAGAAAACTATAGGTTGAGTGAAGAGGATCTTAGCTTTATAAGATCTATGCCAGAGGTGATGAGGGCCGAGCCCTTCTACTCTACTCAGGCCCTGCTTAAAAGAGGCTCCGATGAGGTTAGGATCTCCGTCTTCGCTATAGATTATAAGTTGCTCTTTGAGGCCATTGGAAGCCTGGAAATAATGGAGGGATCCATCCCCTCCGGGACACTCAGCGCCATAATTGGTAAAAAAGTCGCCTTTAAGGACTCTGGAGAACAGTATTTTATGCTTGGCGACGTCATAACGCTGGTAGTTCCGAAAATTGAGGAGGGCACTATAATGGGAAAGAAGAACGTGAACGTTAAGATCGGCGCCATCCTTAAGGAATATGGTGGAGCATTAATAGTTGACCCGGACTCAACAGTGTTCCTACATCCGGAGGCTGGCAGGAAGATTCTGGGAATGAGGGACTGGTCTGGAATATTCGTGCTTGCCCGGGATCCAGCAATGGTTAGAGATGTTGTCTCTATTTTAAGAAATAGGTATGAAGATAGACTTCAGGTTATAGCTTTCAGCGCGATAGCCGAAGCTATTTCAAGCGTTACCATGGCAATAGACTTCATAAACTTCTCAACATCGCTTTCGGCTTTTGCTGTCGCTATAGCTGGCGTCGCGGCAACTATGATAACATCTGTTATGGAGAGAACGCGTGAAATAGGTGTAATGAAGGCTATAGGATACACGAGCAGCCAGATTCTACTGCTAATCCTCCTTGAATCTATAATGATGAGTCTAATCGGCGGCTTGGCGGGAATACTGCTTGGGATTGTCGGAGCCCATTTCCTATCCCTCAGGGGTCTAACCATAAGCGGTCTTGAATTATCCCTCGTGTTAAGCCCGAAAATAACGCCAAGCTTAATAATACAGACCCTTCTGCTCACAATAGCCGTTGGGCTAGTCGGCGGGATCCTACCAGCATATAAGGCCTCAAAAGTTCCGCCAGCAGTGGCTTTAAGATACGAGTGAGTTAGCTAGCAAAAATTTATGTCCCTTTATGTTGAAATTCATGATTAGGGAGTGGGATTGAAGGTTTCCATCGGGTCGGATGATTTATATCCGGTGGCGGTAACCCTCCTAGAGGAGCTAAAAAGGAGGGGCTTTGAGGTTAGGGCTTATGGCGCTCTAGTTAGTGGTAGGGTTGAGCCCTGGCCAGACATAGCCTTCTCCGTAGCAAATGATGTCGCAGAAGGAAGATCAGATTTCGGAATAGTAATATGTTATACGGGAACAGGCGTCTCTATAGCGGCAAATAAGGTTAGGGGCGTTAGGGCAGCTTTATGCTTTGATGCGGAGACAGCGAAAGGGGCTAGATTATGGAATGACGCCAACGTTCTAGCCATAAGCGGTAGACTAACAACCCCACAGGTTGGAAAGGAAATACTTGATGCATGGCTCTCTGTGAAAAGCCCAGATCCGAACGAAATTAATAATATAAAAAAGATCATAGATAAATGAGTAAACGTTGAGGAGCGTCATTATGTCGAGTAAGCCCACGGAGCTAACGGAGTATGATTTGGTAAGATATGATAGGCAGATCCGTATAGATGGTTTCGGCCTGGTTGGCCAGAGAAGATTAAAGAGAGCAACGATATTGGTGGCCGGGGCTGGAGGATTAGGCTTCCCAATATCAGTCTACTTGACCGCCGCCGGAGTCGGGACAATCAGAATAATTGATCCAGACATCGTGGAGCTTGATAACTTAAATCGTCAGCTCCTTCATTGGGATAGGGACATTGGGAGGAAGAAGATTGAGTCTGCACGCGAAAAGCTCTCGCAAATAAATCCAACGATAAATATTGAGGTATATGATGAAAAAATAACCGATGAGAATGCTTTGACCCTGGTTGATGGTGTAGATGCTGTTGTTGATGCTCTCGATAATTATGAGGCGAGGTTCGCCCTCAATAGAGCTTGTATAGAGAAAAGGATACCGTTCTTCCATGGAGCAGTCCATGGACTCATGGGGCAGGCAACAACAATAATACCTGGAGAGACAGCGTGCTTAAGATGCATAATATCAGCACCACCTAAACGTAACATCTTTCCAATTTTGGGCCCGGTAGCTGGGACGATAGGCTCGATCCAGGCGACAGAAGCAATAAAATACTTGGTTGGAGTGGGGAATTTGCTGAAGAATAAGCTCTTATTTTATGATGGATTCTATATGGATTTCAGCATAATAGAGATTAAGAGGAACCCTAAATGCCCAGACTGCGGCAGACTCAACGTATAGAGACCTCCTAAATAGCGAATAGAGGATAATATAATCTAATCATATATTCATGCATATTTTTCCACAGCGATAATTTATGTTTCTCTTATTCCCACATTTTCTTTTTGGGTGTTATGGTTTTTATGCCTGGGGATTTTGCAGCCGCATACTATTTGGACGAGTTCGTTAGGAATGAGATCGCCGATTACTGTAGGGGTAGGTGGATTGCCCTTGAAGGCGGGGCCATGGGCAGCAGGGTCTTTCTAAGATACCGGAGGGATGGCAGCCCCCTAAGCGTTAATAGCCCACAGGACATTTTAGATTTATTGAAGCATTTTGGCGGGCTTCATCCAAGATCCATTTATGGTTCAATCAACATTTACAAGAATTTACTGGGTAAATCTAGTCTTGAGGATCCATCTAACATAGCGTATACCTCGCCAATATGGGATATTGATGGCGAACTAAATGAATGGAAAGGTGTCATTGAAGCTGCTAGAATAATAATTGATGATCTTGAGAGGCTTGGTATAGTTAAATCCGTTTTCATTAAGTGGAGCGGTGAGGGAGCACACATCCACGTGCATGAAAAATGCTTCTCAAATGAGGCTCTACAGAAATATAATCCGCTGGATATAGCATACTCGCTAGTAGATTTAGTTTTAGATCGGTGTAGGGAGAAGATATTGGATGTGATTTCAAGGTTTAAGAGCGTTAAAGTCGAGAACACAATTGATTTAAAGAGGGTCTTTACAGCACCCCTTTCGCTGCATAGAAGAAGGAAATTATGCTGCGTTTGCTTCAAGCCCGATGAGATAGATTCCTTCGAACTCGAATGGGCTAATCCGGAGAGCTTTAAGCACAACCGCGATTGGAGAATTTATGAGGAAGCCGAAGGTGATTCAGCTGCCCTGGAGGCAATTAGAGTGATTGGTGGATACAGAGGTTGGTCTGGCATGGGAGAGGCAACCGTCAAAACCGTAATATCTGCTCCAACCGCGCAGAAGCCTGAGGAAAAGGAGACAGAAATGGAGGTCGTGCGTGAGGGTAAGATAGGGCGCTTTCAGGTCATGGGTTTACTTCAAGCGGCCAGATACTACCTCTTAACTGGTGACTTGGAGAGGGCTAAGTCCTTCGGGCTAAATAGGGCGATCTTCTATGCTTGGGCAAAGAAACGCGGTAAAGAAGTAGCCCCAAAAAAGCTTGTGAAGGGAAGGGATAACGTATACGCTAAGGTTAGCTTGGGCAGAGCTGAGTTGATTCGAATAGGAGATGAAGCGGCGTTTATGACTAAAGACGGCTGGTTTACAATAGGCGATGAGGTGCAAAGGCCGGAGGACTATGATAGGCAGATAGCTAGGCCAATAGAGAGCGTAGTAAGATATGAAAAGGCTTGGCAAACAGCAATAGAATATCTCAAGTGTTTCAGTAAAGAAACATTACTTGATCAGCAGAGATTCTTTAAAGAAGCTTACGAGCCAATCAGAGACAAGTTCCTAGAACTTGTCTTAAACCCAAAGAAATTAAAGAGAGACCTAACAGGATGGCTTTAATTTTTTAGAGATTTCAATGCCTCTATTAAAGCGGAGAAGCATTTTTCCTAGTCTCTAATAGAACTTATGCTCAAACTTACAATTTTTCTCATGTGCTGATCTTAGCTGGCTTAGAGGCAGAAACCTTCCAAGAATGCTGTTAAGGTCCTGTGAAGCCGCATTTTGGACATTTGTATTGCCGTCTAAACTGCCGGCACTTTGAGCAACGCCATATTATTATACCGCCACAATTCGGGCAGGGAAATGAGACAGCATTTGTTCCAGGCGGTATTATTCTATTGCATGATGTGCATACGGGCATTGAGGGTTTTCTACTCAATTGTTTTACACCCCAAATTGTTAATCCATAATGGGGGTTTACTCATTTATATATTTTATATTGTTTTTCCAATCCAATTATGCTGGCGAAGAGCGCTCTAAAGATTGCTGGCAAAAAAATCAAGGTCTTCCATTTTAGGGCTTTTATTAGCGCTGTTGCTTGATAATCTATATCCGTTTCCTCCGCAATAATATCCTCGCCAACCCCCTCCTTTATGGCTATTGAAAAAATCTTATCCAAGTCTTTATCGGAAAGATTATTAAGGATTTTTCTGATTAAAAGTGCCATCTTAATCTCCTTTCCCACAATTGATCTCCACCCTCTCTCATATGTTTTGAGAAAATCTCCCCCGATTTTACCGCTTATAATAGCCTTTGAGGCAACTTTTCCAGCTATCTTTGCGCCGATTCCGCCAAATATGACGCCGCCCCCACTTATTGGCTTAGTATGCCCAGCTGAATCACCAACTATCAATAAAGCGTCCCCATAAGACCGATTAATTGGGCCGCATGCAACAATTAAACCCGCATAATATCTAAGAAATCTCGAGCGGTCTTGTGGAGATATGCTAAACCGCCTCTTTATGAATTTAAGCAGCCTCCCTCCTACGTCGGAGGCGTTGCATGCAAGCCCAACCCTCGCGACTTCTTCATTCAGCGGTATCACCCACGCGAAAAAACCCGGAGCGATTTTTCTTCCCAAGTATACTTCAACGTGATCTGGGTTTAAGTCGGGAGCGCGAAGGTCTATCTGAACCCCTTTTAGGAGTTTTTTAGTATCATGAGTTCTTATTCCGAGCATGCGTGGTATCTTTGGCGCCGCCCCCTCAGCGTCTATTAATAGTCTTGCCCTCACCCTACCTCTGCCACCAGTACCTAAAAGCCATTTATCCCCATCCCTCTTAACCCAATCCACCCTTAACCCCAATTTTATAAGTGAACCACTCTTACAGGCTTTCTCAGCTAAAAATAGGTCGAAGATATGGCGGTCGACGACGCATGCGATCGGCTCTTTCCACTCGACTGAGAGCGAAATATTTGATGGTGAGAAGAAGCGTACCCCTCTAATCATATTAAGCACATATATTCCGCTGCATGGCACCCCTATCCTCTTAAGTCCGCTAATGCTCAAAAGGCCAGCGCAGTGGCATGGTAGTCCTATCTCCCCATGCTCCTCTAGAACTATTACCTTTACCCCCCTCCGTGAAGCCTCATGGGCCGCAATTAACCCGGAGGGACCTGCGCCAATAACGGCGATCTCCGCATCCTCTACGTTCATGCAAAGTGCCCCATAATGTAGGTAAACGACACCATAAGATTATTTTGATTTATAGCGCAACTTTAAAATATTTCGAGGTAGTATTTAGTGAGCATTACAGGGAGGTTTAAGATTGGCTAGGGTTGTAGTCTCTCTAAAAATATTTCCTGCGGACATAGATGTCAACTTGGATGCCTTAAAGGAGAAGATTAGGAGCGCGCTGCCTAGTTATGCCTCTATTTATAAGTTTGAGGAGGAACCGATAGCGTTTGGCTTGGTAGCCCTAATAGCGCATGTAGTATTGCCGGAAGATCTATCTGGTGGGTTGGATGAGGTTGAGAAGAGAATTCAAGAGATAAGTGATGTAAGCGATATACAAACTGTCATGGTAAGAAGGATATAGAGGAGTTTACGCGCTAATACTTATATCCGAGAAACTATTTAACTAAGAATGATAATTGTTTTGGAGAGGAAGATCATCAATGGCTAATGAAGTGCAGCTCAGGGTGGGAGATGCTAAACAAAGAGATGTGTATAGAGGTATTGCTAGAATAGATCAGAAAACTATGGAGAAGATAGGGGTTTCAGCGGGCGATGTGATTGAAATAATTGGAAAAAGGAGGACATCCGCAATAGCTTGGCCCGCTTACGCTGAGGATCAGGGCAAGGGAATTATAAGGATAGATGGGATAACCCGAAAGAATGCTGGTGTATCAATAAATGAGTATGTTACTGTCCGGAAAACTGAGGTTGTGGACGCCGTCAGCATTACCCTCGCGCCAGTAGATATGCGGCTGAATGTTGATGAAGACTTCATAAACTTTGTTAAAAATAGGCTTCTTGAGAGGACGTTCGTTGAAGGTGACACGACGCTCGTAATGATGTTAGGCCACCCAGTCCAATTTATCGTCACAAAGACTAGGCCCCATGGAGTCGTCAGATTAACTTATGATACAAACCTACAGATTCTCCCAGAGCCAGTTCCAGAAGTTAAGGGTGTGGCAAGGGTTACCTATGAGGATATTGGTGGATTAAAGGAGCAGATCCAGCGGATAAGAGAGATGGTTGAGCTACCGCTCAGGCATCCTGAAATATTCCAGAGACTCGGTATAGATCCGCCTAAAGGCGTATTGCTTCATGGCCCGCCTGGATGCGGAAAAACACTTTTAGCAAAGGCTGTCGCAAATGAGTCAGACGCATACTTCATATCGATAAATGGTCCTGAGATAATGAGTAAGTTTTATGGCGAGTCGGAGGCTAGGCTCCGTGAGATATTCCAGCAGGCACAGCAGAACGCTCCGAGTATTATATTTATTGATGAGATTGATGCTATAGCGCCTAAGAGGGAGGAGGTTACTGGTGAGGTTGAGCGTAGAGTCGTAGCTCAGCTCCTCGCACTAATGGATGGGCTCTCAGAGAGGGGCAATGTGATAGTTATAGGCGCGACGAATAGGCCTAACGCCCTAGACACAGCCCTAAGGAGGCCCGGAAGATTCGACAGAGAGATAGAGATAGGTATTCCTGATAAACAGGGTAGGTATGAAATACTTCTTATCCACACGAGGGGTATGCCGTTAGCCGAGGATGTTGATTTGAGGAAGCTTGCTGAGATGACTCATGGATTCACTGGAGCTGATCTGGCAGCCCTGTGTAGGGAGGCTGCGATGAAAGCCCTGCGAAGATACCTTCCAGAGATAGATCTAGAGCAAGAGAGAATCCCAACAGAGGTTCTTGAGAAAATGGAGGTTAAGATGGAAGACTTCTTAAACGCTTTTAAGGAGATAACGCCTACAGCGCTTAGGGAGGTTGCGATAGAGGTTCCAACCGTCCACTGGGATGAGATTGGCGGGCTTGAGGATGTTAAGCAAGAGTTGAGGGAGGCTGTTGAGTGGCCAATAAAGAGACCAGAGGTGTTCAAGAGAATGGGCATTAAACCGCCTAAGGGAATACTGCTCTATGGGCCGCCGGGCTGCGGTAAGACACTTCTGGCTAAAGCCGTTGCAACTGAGAGTGAGGCTAACTTCATAGGTATAAAGGGGCCTGAAATAATGTCAAAATGGGTCGGGGAATCTGAGAAAGCTATAAGAGAAGTTTTTAGAAAAGCTAGGATGTCGGCGCCAGCAATCATATTCTTTGACGAGATCGATTCACTTGTTCCAAGAAGGGGCCTAGGATATGGAGATAGCGGGGTGACGGAGAGGGTTATAAGTCAGCTGCTTACAGAAATGGATGGAATACAGACTCTTGAGGACGTCGTCGTTATCGCTGCAACGAATAGACCGGACTTAATTGATCCAGCAATATTGAGGCCTGGTAGATTTGATCGATTAATATATGTGCCACCACCCGATGAAGAAGCTAGATTATCGATCCTAAAGATACATACAAAGAACATGCCCCTAGGTAAAGATGTAGATTTAAAATTGCTGGCTAGCATGACAAAAGGATATTCCGGAGCTGATCTGGAGGCCTTGTGCCGTGAGGCAGCGCTGATAGCTTTAAGGCGCGACATAAATGCGAAGGAAGTAACAATGATGAACTTCCAAGAGGCTATGAAGAAAGTTAGCCCAAGTATAACGCCAGACATGGAGAACTGGTATAAGAACTGGAGCCAGCAGTTTAAGAAGATACAGAAGACAGTATCGCCATTAATAACTTAAGGCGTGGGCGTGCTAGTGGAAGATGGCGACGAAAGTATGGAGACCTCAGCCTCTCCACATAACGATACTTGAAATACTTGAAAAGAAGAACTCCCTAACAGACGTGGAGCTTCTTGAGATGTTAAGAAACACTTATGGATACAAGGATATAAGCTTCAATGAGTTAAATAAGACTATAATGCGGATGGAGATTACTGGCCTAATCCTTGTATCATCCCTAACAAAAGGAAAGCGCCTTATACAACTGGCGAAAAAATAAGTTTTTAGCCTACTATTCTCTATTGAATGAAAATTTCCACCTTAATTCTATCTCCATCTTTTAGTCCCAGTTTCTCCCGAAGATATACTGGGGATATTATCTCCAATGTATCTTTTCCATAATGGCTCCTTGAGGCGAGAACAACAGCTCCCCTTTCGCGTCCATTAATCATAGCAAAAAAGCATTTAACCATCCCATAAGTTCTGCTCTTATTTCTAAAGCCCTTAATCTCTATTCCCGGATAAGCATCTAAGGAGGCTCTTTGCATAATGCCCTTTCCATCAATTATCCTTAAATTTAGTGTTCCGGGATATGGATCAAAACCCAGCTTCTCTATGAACTGTCTTCTATATCCTTCTTGGGATACATAATAGGCTCCTTCACCAAGCCCGCTGAAAACTTCCCCCTCGATCAGTATAGAATGCGGCTTTCTCTCAAAGATCATATTTAAGTTAAGATATATCTCCCTAAGGAGGTCTTCTCCAGCCTTAGAAATTCTGATTAAGCTCCCCTCTTTACCTATAGACCGATATATGAGCCCCCTTTTCTCTAGGCTTATTAAGTGCCTTGATGCGCTCTGCTGAGATAACCCGATTTTTTTAGCAAACGAGACTGTTGAGATTCTTATTGGCTCATGATATGCGCCTATTTTGGCAAGAGCGTAAAGTAACATGAAATCCATGGCGATCTCCTTATCGATCAGCTGCTCCTTCTCCATAACCGCATCTCACTAAATTTTTATTCTAAATAATGCGTAAGTAGATGGGTCAAATTTATTTCTTTTCTCCCCCAAGAATACAGGTCATCTTTCTCTTCAGCGTCTTCAGCGTTCCCGAAACTAAAAGCGTATGGACTGCCACCTCCTCATTACTAATTTTTGTTATCGCTGCAATCGCCGCCCGAACATTCGGGAGTACCGTATGGGAGCAGCGGACTATGGCGTAGCCCATCTCCTCGTTATACTCAATTAAAGATAAGTCTGCTTGGCTTGCGCAATACTCACCAAACAAATTGGTGAGGCTATGCCATAAAGTGTTTTCAAAATCCTTTTTACGCGGGATCTTCTTGGCATCAATTTTAGCCAGTATATAGCGTCGTCTAGCTTTAGTTAGCAGTCCTCCCCCCTCCTCACAATATAAACCCCTGAACATACGTAATTTTCACTTAACTTCTTTCTATTCCGCTCAACTATAGTTCTCGGGTTCTCTGAGAGCGCCTGCCTAGCGCTGTGAAAATCTAGATCTATGAGAAAAGCTAGAAAAGCATAATCCTCCGGTCTCCTAAGCATGTATGGATTACTTGCCCCGCTTGAGATAACTATCGGCACATTATATTTCTTAGCTATCAATGCCTCTCTCCGTAAAACTCTAAGAAGGTTAATTCTAGAGGGGCTGGTTAAATAAAGTATTGGCGACATGTTAACTTCTAAGGCTGCGTTTTTTTCAGAGGCAAGCTTAGCCTCAGAGATCCCGAAAAAATGTTTTTTCGGGTCTTCCAGCGCAAAAAATATTAAGTCGACTCTCCGATCCTTAGCGGCCTGTAAAGCAACTTCTCTCGTCGCACATTCTACGGCTACTATCTCAAACTTCCATCTAACTTTACTCAAGAGCTTTAATAATTCCCCCGCATTTTTCGGCGATAAATCTATTCTGGTGACCAAATCTATATTTGAAAACTCTCTCTGCAAGGCCTTAATCGTTTCCCTATCTATGTCTGGCGGAAAGGTTAATCCAACAATACTATAACCAAGGCTAGATGCCCTCTCTATCAAAAACTTTATATCTTCTATTCGACCTGAAGGTGGGCGTAAATGTAGATCAGCGTATACCCTCTTCATATAAGAGCCCTATTTCTCGGCAAGTTTCTCTAATTTCTTTAGGATCCGACGTCTTAAATCTTATATGTATCCTTATTGGATCAGCCATACAAATCTTAAATCTTCCTCTGTAGGCTTCTTGCTTATCAAATCTGAGGTAAAGGTTGCCTCCATCTAAGTGCAGATTCAAATGTCTGGTTAAGTTTTCTTTATCGGTTAATGGGAGATTCGATGATATATTAAGTAACAGTGATCTAATTATCTCAGGCTCCCTTACCTGAGCCTTAAAAAAGATTATAGGATTATTATATTCACCATTAAGCTTGCTTCTACTAAACGTCACTTTATCTGCGTAGCCTGAAGGAAATAGATTTCTAGCGGCCGCAAGAACTTTTTCTTGGTCTTCCGTCGCATGGGCAAAAAAACTTAAATTTACATATGCAATTCTACTCTTCATCCACCAGCCACTCTACTATATACCGTTTTCTTACAACGATCTTTTAACCTTTAAGTTTTTCGAGTTTTCCATCGGCTTCTATAACGCTTTACTCGTCTTAAGTTTCCCACGGAAACCATTTTACCGCTTTTTATCATATTGCGGCATTTTTACCTAGGCATTTTTAACGAGAAAAAACTTAAAAGTTTTTCTTAAATTTTTACTGTTATGGAGATGAGCATAATCCCTACAAAAATGTTCTTTACGAAGGGTGTGGGGATACACAAGGATAGATTAATATCATATGAGCTAGCATTGAGAGACGCTGGGATAGAGAAGTGCAACTTGGTTTGCATATCAAGTATTTTCCCACCGGGCTGCAAGATAATTTCGAGAGAAGAGGGGCTCAAATTGTTAAAGCCGGGTCAAGTAACCTATGTGGTCATGGCGAAGAACGAGACTAATGAGCCAAACCGCTTAATCGCAGCGGCTGTCGGATTAGCCATACCAAAAGATGATAATGGATATGGTTATTTATCTGAGCACCACTCCTTCGGAGAGACTGCAAAGAAGGCTGGTGAGTATGCTGAAGACCTTGCGGCAACAATGCTTGCCACGAGTCTTGGAATAGAATTTGATCCAGAGAAGGCATGGGATGAGCGAAAGAAGGTATATAAAGCCAGCGGCAAGATCTTTAAGACGACACATATATGTCAATCAGCCGAGGGGCATAAGGACGGTCTCTGGACAACAGTTATAGCCGCAGCAGTATTTCTCCCATAAAATTTATCGGCCAGCCACTTATTTAGCGAGCAGGCCGCGAACTTTTCTTCCCGCCATCGTTAATCCTCTAAAAACTCTACCCCTACCCTTCCCGAGCTGAACCTCTGGGCGTAGGGTTCTATCAACCATTATCACTTCAAACCATTTATGGCGCCCGTCTTCCCAAACCCAATAGGAATTTAAAACCTCAAGGTTTGGGAATTTCCTAGCAGCCCTTTCCTCGGCTATGAGTCTCATACTTTTAGCCAGCTTATATTTAGTCACCCCCATGCTTTTAGGCCTTCTACCAGAATTCGGTCTCTCCTTCCTGAAGCCACTTTTCCTAACTCTAACGCGCACAACAATGAAGCCGGGCTTATCCTTGTAACCGAGTCTTCTAGCTCTATCGATTCGAGTTGGTTTATCGATCCTAACTATAGATGGCTCCTTACGCCACTCGATAACTCTCTGACGCATAATTTCGGCTACATAAGATTCGTGAGACTTTCTCCAAGCTTCACTCATATATTTATAGGCCAAGACAACCTACCCGTAAACTTTTACGCCTATACTAACAGGCGTAACTATTTAACCTTTTTGCCCATAAGCTTTATGGCCGCGTTTTTCGGCATTAACTAAAAATACTTATTAATTCCATGAATACTTTATCTTAGTTTGCCGTTCAGCTGAGGCGAAATATTAAGTATGCACGTC
The DNA here is from genome assembly GCA_018396405.1 of Candidatus Bathyarchaeota archaeon. Classification (GTDB taxonomy): domain Archaea; phylum Thermoproteota; class Bathyarchaeia; order Bathyarchaeales; family DTEX01; genus DTEX01. The sequence goes on along the minus strand of JAGTQD010000002.1, from coordinate 27,730 downwards.
AGCTGGGTTAAGAATCTTAAAAGACCAGTTAAAGTTGCCTTTCAGGGGGAGATAGGAGCTTACAGCGAAAGCGCCATCTATGAATTTTTTGGGCAAGATGTTCAGCCAGTCCCATGTAAGCGCTTTATAGACGTATTCAGGCGTGTTGAGAGTGGTGAAACGGAGTTTGGAGTTGTCCCAGTAGAAAATTCCCTTGAAGGAAGTGTAACGCAGGTTTATGACCTATTCCTTGAGCATGACGTTAAAGTTTGCGGTGAAGTGATACTGAAAATAGTTCATTGCCTAATAGCTAATCCAGGCGTAGATTTTGGTTCAATCAAGGTTATTTTTTCGCATCCACAGGCCCTTGGGCAATGTAGAAATTTTCTTGAGAGACTTGGATGTGAGTTAATCTCCACTTATGATACTGCTGGGAGCGTTAAGTTGATTAAGGAACGTGGGATGCTCGATGCCGCTGCAATAGCAAGTGAGAGATGTGCAGAAATCTATAACATGAAGATTTTAGCTAGGGATATAGCGGACAACCCGAATAATTATACTAGATTCTTTATCCTTTCAACATTCGACGCGCCGCCGACAGGAAACGATAAAACATCGATAATATTCTCAACAAGGCATGTTCCAGGAGCGTTATATAGGGCGCTGGGAGAGTTTGCATCGCGTGGGATAAATCTGACTAAAATAGAGTCGAGACCGACTAGACAGAAGCCTTGGGAATACAACTTCTATCTAGATTTTGAGGGACATAGAACCGAAGCTAAATGCGCTGAAGCCCTTGAAGGATTAAAGGCTAACGCACTCTTCGTTAAAATTTTAGGCTCGTATCCAAAGGCTCCAGAAATAGGCAATACTACCATTTAGGATGAACATCATTCACTAATCTTTTCGATGTTATTTACTCTTATCATGAACAATGGTTTACCGCTTTTTTGAAAGCCACCAGGCTAGGTATTCTTTTCTAATTTTTCTTTTCTCGTCCTCATCGCTCTCTTGGCTACCCCTCGATTTCTCCCTAATTTCAATAATTTCTTGTAAAGTTAATGAGAGACCGCAATCCTTGCATACATATTGCTTTACTCGGCTCATGTAAAGCATTTCGCCCCCACATTCAGGGCAGTAGGGCATGCTTTTCCCTCACTTAATAAGATATTTTCTAGGCAAAATATCTTTTGGTTAATAGTGTTGTGTTAAAGCCATTTTCTTAATCAATCAGAGGCTACTACTGAAACCTCCTCAAATTTCTCCAGTCTTAATTTAGCATCGTTTGGGATGATTTTCACTAGAGGCTTTGATAAATAGAGATATAATGAGAGTTTTACAGGTGAACCTTTCACTCTAAAAACTTTGTTGGTGCATCGGGCGATACACGCATCTGAATAAATATGCTCTATGACGCCAATATCCGCATTACAGAACTTAACTAGACTGCTACTAAGAGCCTCAGCAGAAAATATATGAACTCCAAAAAAGCCATAATGTGGAATACCACCATCAATAAATCCAGTTTCTTCACCAATTTTGACAGGAATTCCATATTTTAACTCTATATCCAGAAGCATTAATGCGTATTCTGATTTTGATTCAACGATTACACCATGTAGCTCCTCTAACTCATCAGCGTCAAGAGAGCTAAAAATCTCCCTTTTAATTCTGAATCCTCCCCTGGCGCGTATCGGGTCAGAGGGTTCTCTTATCTCAACGTGAATATGCGGATCAGTCCAATAATCAAAGAACCCGGATCTTAAAAGGGTTCCTAAATTATCCCCAACATTAACGATATCTCCCACTTTTATGAGCGGTTCTAAATGTAATATTTTGATCCACCTTCCTGGATTTTCTAAACTTTGTAGGAGGATGACGTAATCATATGCTGAGCTTTTAAAGCTGCTTTTTTCCGGGCATGCTACCCTCCGTATCTCTTTTACTTCTCCAGAGACCGGTGATGGTGCAACTGAGCCAAAGTCTCTGCATGGATATATGTCGATGGCTGCATAAGCCTTATGCGCCGGGTATGGGCTGTTAAAGAATGAGAACCTTCCCTTTTCTGGACAATATATTGATACGCCCTCAGAAGAAGCTACTTTCAACATATGCTTGCAACAATCAGTACTTGTAGATGACACCTTATATACCCCTTATGCTAGATACTACTACATTATACAAGATCATAAGTTAAAAAATAAAGAGATAGGAGTTATAGTCCTTTAATCTCCACTATATATCTCTTCTCTAGTCTCTTCAGAGCATCGAATAATTCGCTCTTCTGCTTTCCATTAAAATTAAAGTATTGGGCCATTTCGCCTATCGAAGAGTGCGCTACCCCATATTTCCTCAACCTATTTTGAAGGTACTCTACTATGAGCCGCTCGATCTTGCCGCACTTCCATGTAGTATTGCGGAGGAGAACCACAATGGCGTTGCGCGTTTGTTGGGCGTCTTTTTGAGTTCTCCTAGCCATCTTCATCCTAACTAAAATATTTTGATCCCATATTTATATATTTATGACGATTCTTTTCGACCTCATTAAATTTGATTAACAATTTGATGAAAAGGTTTTACATTAATTTGCTCTTTATAGTTTATAAAAGTAGGTGATAGGTATGAGAATGATAATTTTTGGTCCACCTGGCTCTGGGAAGGGAACTTATGCCTCTAGGCTTGTAGGTATACTTGGTGTGCCGCATATATCTACTGGCGACCTTGTTCGTGAAGAAATAAGGATGCAAACTGAGGTTGGAAGAATTGCTAAGCAGTATGTTGAGAGGGGTGAATTAGTCCCAGATGATATAATTATTAGCCTTTTAGTGAAGAGACTTCAAAAACCTGACGCAGAGAGGGGTTTCATTCTCGACGGATTTCCAAGAACAATTGGTCAAGCAAAGTTTCTTGAAGAGAATTTTAAGATTGATTTGGTCATAAATCTCGTCGTCCCGGACGAATTAATAATCCAGCGCCTTTCTAATAGGCTGATATGTAAAATTTGTGGGGCGATATATAATCGACTCACATTGAAACCAAAAGTTGACGAGATATGTGATGTATGTGGTGGCGAATTATATCAGAGGGAGGATGATAAGCCCGAAGTTATAAGAGAGCGCCTAAAAGTCTATAGGGTAAACACGGAGCCATTAATAAATTACTATAGGGAGAAAAAGATTTTAAGGGACATTTACTGCGAGGATCTAACGATCCCCCCAGAGATAATCGTCAAAAAAATACTTGAAGCCATTGACGAGATGAAGAAAAAGTGAGGAGGAAAGATAATCTTCTAAGAACAGGAGAGACTTTAGGCCATTATCTTCTAAAGTTCCATTCTCGTGTAGAGTATTTTTCGTCTCTAAGCTTTATGGCGAGATTTTCCTCGTATTCCGTTACTTCTCCTGGGGCTAGCCTAATGTTAAAGGCTTCTTCAAACCCTCTTATTAGAGCCCTTTTTAGCTCGTCAAAGCTTACTTCTCTTTTAAGGTATTTATTTATAGAAGTCACTCTCTCTTCAACAGATTTTATCATTTTGTCTCTGATTTTCTCACTCGGAACCCTCAGCACAGTAAACATGAGATTTGGGTTTACGTCACGTAATATTGTGCCATGCTGGTGCACGACGCCCATACTTCTTGTCTGGGCGTTTCCGGAGATCTTCTTTCCCTCGACAACTATATCATTTATAGGCCGGAACTCTGCTGGAACACCTAAACTCCTTAAACCTCTAACTAACCCGGAGCATAGGACTTCATATGTCTTTTGTAGATCCCTTGATATTAATGGGTGCTCCTCATCCACGACGATGCTATATGTTAATTCTCCATCCCTATCGTGATAAACAGCTCCACCGCCAGTTCTTCTCCTAACATAGTTTATGCCAAGCCTATTGCATGCCTCGATATCAACCTCCTCCTCCATGCTTTGGAAATACCCTATGGAGACGGCTGACGGCTCCCATCTAAAGAAGCGTATTGTATTCGGCACAAGCTTCTTCGATCTAGCTATGGCTATAGCCTCATCTAATGCCATATTATAATATGCGTCTCTAAGCCCAGTATCGAGTAGTCTCCATACCTCAACCACCGCCACCACCCGCCCGAACTATACACTTAGCAAAATCTTCCGGGGTCGCGCCCAACAAGGCTACTTCTCTCTCTTCTATAAATCGTTTTATCCTCTCTATAATAGTCTCTTCATCTATCGTGCAACCTATAAGGGATCTCTCAAGATCCTCAATAAGATCCTCTGGATGCATAAAGAAGTCGCCAGTAATCTTTATAAAGGTTATTTGATTATCCTCTTTACTAAGCTGAACCTTTATAAGCTTGCCTCCTTCAGCCTTATACTCCGATCTTAACATAATGACCCCTAATTAGAAGATTTCAAAGCATGAGGCTAGATAAACTTAATTGAAAAATGGGGAAAGGGAAAGTTTTATGAGGAAGATCGTATTAATGTTGGGATTTTGGGAACAATATTAGGATGATGAGGGATCGGCATGCCGCAGGTCTCGGAGAGGGCTAAGCATCTAGGAACTGAAACCGCCTTTATTGTCCTAAAGGAAGTTGAGGATCTAACTCGTAAAGGTAAGAGTATAATGAACTTCTGTATTGGGCAGCCAGACTTTGATACACCAGAGTATATAAAGGAGGGGGCGATAAAGGCTATAAAGATGGGGAAGACCGGGTATACTCCATCGCCTGGAATACCGGAGCTTAGAGAAGCTATCGCCGAATTTTTCTCTAGGACTAGGGGTATAGACGTTAAGCCAGAGTGGGTCGTTGTAGCATGTGGAGCTAAACCGTTCATTGGATACACAATATTGACTGTTACCGACCCAGGAGTCGGGCATGAAGTTATATATCCAAACCCAGGTTTCCCGATATATGAATCTCTTATAAGGGCTTATGGCGCAGTGCCAGTTCCACTACCAATACTTGAAAGCAGGAACTTTAGCATAGACGTTGAGTACCTCGAGAAATTGATTAATGAAAGAACAAGGCTTTTGATATTAAATTCGCCCCATAACCCGACTGGAGGTGTCTTAGACAAAGATACTCTTGAGCAGATAGCTGATATAGTTAAGAAGCATGAGAACCTATGGGTCTTTTCGGATGAGGTTTACTCCCAAATGGTTTATGACGGTGAGTTTGTCAGTATAGCATCGATAGATGGAATGCAGGAGAGAACAATTATCGTTGATGGTGTCTCAAAGACTTATGCTATGACAGGCTGGAGAATAGGGTTTGCAACAAACCCAAAGCTTGCTGAGTATCTAACTAGGTGGGTGACGAATACAGACTCATGTGCTCCGCATCCAAATCAGTATGCTGCCTTAACAGCCCTGACAGGACCTCAAGATGACTCGAAGAGAATGATTGAGCGATTTAAGATGCGGAGGGATCTCATAGTTAATGGATTAAACTCTATTGAAGGCATTAAATGTGTTAGGCCGAAAGGAGCCTTCTACGTTTGGCCAAACGTTACTGAGGCATGTAAGATTGTGGGCGCAAATGATTCGGAGGATTTCAGGAAGCGGTTACTTTATGAATTTGGTGTGGCTGTTCTATCAGATATACATTTCGGGCATAAGAATATAGGTGAGGGCGAGCATATAAGATTCTCCTATGCCGCCTCCGAGGAAACCATTAAGGAAGGCTTAAGAAGACTAAAGGCCTTCATAGAGGAAAATATAGCTTAGAGCAGTATTTTATGCAACTTTCTTTTCTTTCCTCTTAAGAATATGTGGGATCATTCCCAGAGACCAGCCTAATAAAACTAATAGAGTTGCTGGGAAGGCTCCAGCATTTTGTATGAAGTTTGATACTATTACATCGAAGACTAGGAAGACCATGCTTATTGATGCTGCCGTTAAAAGACCTGCTCTAAGACTATATTTGGATGTCATTTGGATTGAGAAGAGACCTGATAGGAATACATCGCCTAAACCGAGCACCGTAACTCCCCTCATGGAAGGGAGCCTTGGAAGCAGGAACATTAGGGGTAAGCCGAGTCTAATCGCCCTGCCAGCAGCTTCAACCATATAACCCGTTATGAAAACATGAATAATGTCCATCGCCGTCAATAGCGCTGCAAAGGCTATAATCACCCTCCACGAAAATAAGGGGCCTATGAGAGTCGTAATAATGATCGCAAATGTCGCTGAGAAGATATTTGTGATGAGGATGACTGCTAAAATGTTATCCATCAGAAAATAGTTTAGCAACATAAAAGTTATTGTAAATATTGTGGGTGGAATAACCGATATGAGTATTTTCCTTAAGAAGAGATATGTGAAGATGAAAAGGCTATATGATAAGACTGCGATGAATAATATTTGGATAGCGTAATCCGGTATCAGACTAATCACTACGACGAGGATCCCCATAAAAATAACCATGATTATTGCTTCACGTATACTAATCTTTTTGTCTCCAAAGGCTTCTTTTAATCTCTTCCCAACCTTTCTATATGAGGAGATAGATAGGGCGATCACAACGAAGAGCGAAAGGGGGAGGAGAAGATTAACCTCTATCAAACCAAAAACCTCAGCCGTTTAAGCCCCCTTTACTTTAATGTGACTCATAGGATCATTCATCACTTTGGGGATCCATTCAAGCAGGTCTGAAGCAACCATATGATAGCCCTTCTCACTCTTCACGAAGTCCCCAGCAGCACCGTTAATAAACGCTCCGGCTACAGCTGCCTCAAAGGGATCAAAACCCTGCGCCAGAAAAGCGCCAACTATCCCGGAAAGAACGTCCCCTGTGCCACCAACGGTCATACCTGGGTTCCCGGTAAAATTAAATTTTACTCTAGTGCCATCTGAAATTATATCTACATGTGACTTTAATAGTATAACCGCATTAAGTTGCTTAGCCTGTCTTTTTATGTATTCAGCTCTCTCCTCAGGTTTACTTGGCAACTTTTCTCCAGTTAGAATTGCGTATTCGCCAACGTGTGGTGTTAGAACAGCGGACGTTTTAAGACTATGTTTAAAGGTTGCGAAAGCCTTGAGTCCATCGGCATCCAGCAAAATTGGAATCTTCTTGCTCTCAGCCTCCTCTATTATCTCTTTAACAGCCTCCTGCGTTTCTTTATGGAGACCTAAACCTGGACCAAGCACAATAGCCGTGGCTCTTTCCATGTAGCTTCTTATCACTGAGAGATTTCGTGTGCTTAAATGATCGCCTTCAAGCTTAAGTGTTATTATGTCTGGTGATATTGAGGAAATAGCATATGCGGTCTCGCGTGGAGCAGCTATATAAACTAAGTCTACCCCAGCCCTCAATGCTGCTAAAGCCGCTAGGGTTGGTGCCCCACTAAAGGTTTCGCTGCCACCAATCACGAGGAGTCGGCCGAAGTCCCCTTTATGAGCCTCTGGGGGCCTGGGCTTTACGACCATTAAAACATCGCCCGGCCCAGCAAATGTCTCTATCTCCTCCGGGATCCCAATTGACCTGACAATTAACTCGCCCACGTATTCTTTCGCCTTTAACAATCCTGGCTTAGCCTTATGGAATGTGACTGTTAAGTGAGCTTTAACAGCCTCGCCTAAGACCTCCCCTGTCTCTGAGTTTAGTCCACTTGGGACATCAACTGCAACCCGATAAGAATCCATCTCATTAATTTTCCTTATAAGCCAGGATATTGGCGGGCGTGGGGGTCTCTCTAAACCTATCCCTAGGAGAGCGTCTATTACAATGTCTGCTTTAACATCTGGGATAAGCGATGAATCGTAAACTTCAATGATATTAAGTAGCCTGTGGAGGCTGCTTAAAGCCTCCCAGTTTTTTCTCGCCTCCTCATTGACTATATCTGACGCCCTGCCAGCAAGTATAACATTAACTTTAAATCCCATACAAATCAGATGGCGAGCTGCGACAAATCCATCCCCCCCGTTTCCACCAAGACCGCAGAAGGCGGCAATTCTAATATCACGTTGCCCAGCGCGGGACGCTACCTCCTCAGCAACGCACCTCCCAGCATTCTCCATCAGCTGGAGTCTAGAGATGCCGAAGTATTCAGCATTTATGTCTAGCGCACGCATCTCTTTGGTTGTTATAACCTTTTCATTGGCTACGGCCATTAAGAGTCCTCCTTACCAGAAATTAAGGAAAGGCTTTAATATTATAAGTTTTCTATATAGTGTTGAGGGACTGGGATGCCAGTAGCCTTTGTATTAATAAATTCTGAGATTGGATCAGAAGGAGAAGTCTTAAATGAGCTTAAAAAGGTTGAAGGTGTCGAAGAAGCTTATAGTGTTTATGGAGTTTATGACATAGTTGCCAAGGTTAAGGCCGACTCTATGGAGAAACTTAAGGATATAGTTACATGGAAAATTCGTAGATTAAATAAGGTCAGGTCAACATTAACAATGATAGTCATCGAGGAAATGAAGAGAGAATAAACTGCGTGGTGAAATCAAAATTTATTTGCCGTCAGTTTAACTCTGACCTATCATCAATCAATTAAATGCCTTCTCTTCATCCGGCCAAAAATAAACTTTCATTAAAAGAGTATATTAATGTTACCCACCCCTCTTTATTTTTTGGAAACGTGAGAGGTGATGAAACGCTAAGTATTTTTTGGTGTTAAGAGGATGTTATTAATATGAGTCTAATAGATCAAATTATTCGTCTAATTTTGGCGGTTATCCTGGGGTTGGCTATTGGGTTTGAGAGGGAGAGGGCTCATAAACCAGCCGGCCTAAGAACGCATATGCTTGTCTGCTTAGGATCCTGTCTCTTCACAATAGTCTCTCTTAGATTCAGCTTGGATCCAGCCAGGATAGCTGCTGGCATAGTTGCTGGAATCGGTTTTATAGGTGCTGGGGCGATAATTGCCGAGCGGGAGAAAATTGTGGGGATAACTACTGCAGCCAGCCTCTGGGTGACCTCGGCGATAGGCTTAGCATTAGGCATCGGAGACTATATACTAGCAGTTATAGCGGCGGCGCTCACTGTGCTTATATTATTCTCACGAACAATCTTCAAAAAGGAGATTTCTTAGAGGTTAATTATTAAATGTGCGCTAGGATCATGGTGCATATAGGTTTTGATGACACTGACTCGCCTAGGATGGGGTGTACAACATATGTTGCGGCACTTATAATTGAGAAGTTGTCCGAGATGAACGTTCAATTTATCGATTACCCAAACTTAATTAGATTAAATCCGAACGTTCCTTGGAAGACCCGCGGGAATGGTGCACTCTGCCTGAGGGTCTCATGTGAGGATAGCATCTACAGTGATATAAAGGAGGCGGTGATCGAAGTTGTGGAAGAAAACTCTGACCTCGAATATGAAGGAACGGATCCAGGAATAGTTTTTCTGCGAGGTGAGGTTCCGCAGGAGATTAGAGACTTTGCCAAGAGGACTATTCAGGGAATAGTGGGAAAAGGAGAGGCTCTCAAACTGATCAGGAGATTTGGGGCTGAGGCTATCGGCTATAAAGAGGGGCTCGGCATAATCGGTGGTCTCGCCGCTATAGGTGAAACTTTAGATGGAGACCATACTTTTGAGCTAATAGCCTATAGAAGGAGGGAGAATTGGGGGACTCCCAGAAAGATTGATGAGTCATCTGTTATAGAGATGGATAGAAAGATGGGCAATCTAACATTCAATAATGTTGATCCAGAAACTGGTAGAATACTAATAACGCCTAGAGGACCGGATCCTGTGCTCTATGGTATTAGGGGGGAGAGTCCTGAGGCAGTTAAATTGGCGCATGAAATGATCCGTATATATGAGCCGATAGATCGATGGGTTATTTTCAGGACGAATCATGGGACAGATGCGCACCTAAAAACCGTCTACTCGATAAAGGATGTTAAGCCATATCATCCAGTAATAGTTCAGGGGAGAGTTGAGGGCACGCCGAGGATTATTCCTGGCGGGCATGTAATATTCCGTATTAAGGATGATTCTGGAGCAGTAGACTGCGCGGTGTATGAGCAGGGAGGGAGCCTCAGAAAAATAGCTAGTGAGCTAATCGAGGGTGATATAGTTAAGATTTATGGTGGCGTCCGACCACCCTCAAGCATTAATCCCATGACAATAAATGTTGAGAAGATTGAGGTTATCAGCCTCGCTGAGAAAATAGTTTTTCAGAACCCGCTCTGCCCAGTCTGCGGCAAAAGGATGAAATCTATGGGGAAGGGTAAGGGATTTGAATGTTATAAGTGTGGTTTTCATGGAGCAAACCTTACAAAGGTAGCTGTTAAGGCTGAGAGGGATATTAGACCAGGCTTATATATTGCGCCGCCGAGATCAGAGAGACATTTGACGAAACCATTCTCACGATACAATTTAGAGAAAAAGTGGGCTGGATTTAGAATAATACAGCCAGAAGATTTTTGGGCAAAGTGCTCGGCATTATAAGTTAATGCCCTTTTGGAAACCTTTAATTGCATCAACTCAAATATTAAATTGGATTATTTAGATTGTAGTGGTGATAGAAGATGAGTGGTGAAGTCCAATTACCGCCAGCTGTCCAAGAGAGACTCCTCAGACTACAACAGCTACAGGAGACATTGCAAACAATTTTAACGCAGAAGCAGCAGCTAGATCTAGAAATTCTTGAGATTGATAGGGCGCTTAGTGAGCTTGAGAAAGCACCTGATGACGCTGTGATCTATAAGTCTATTGGCTCATTGTTAATTAAGACGGATAAGGCTAGAATTACTAGCGAGCTTACTGAGAGGAAAGAGCTTGCTACGATGAGGGTTTCAGTTTTAACTAAGCAGGAGGAGAGACTTAGAAGCCAAATAAAGGAGCTTCAGGAAAAACTCCAGAAAGACCTGCGCCCAATGACGCAAGCCTAAACCTCACGCTAACCGTGGTGCCATGCTTGGACGGGCTGCCGATTTCCTCTTTAACTTATGAAAAGCTGGAGGAGATTTGTGAGGTAGCTGAGGAGGCTGCAAGAAGATATATATTTTCTAAGGTTAAGAGGGAGTATGTTTCAGACCTATATATTTCTATTGATTTAGAGAGTCTTGATGTCTTAAACGTTAGCATCGAAGTCGAGATAAATCTTTCTCCCCTCTGCAAGAATGTTGATGTTCAGGAGATTGCGAATGGCTCTATAAAGGCGGCATTTGAGGCCATTGAAAAGTATCTTAGTAAGATTAGGTCTGAGAAAACCTCAGAGAATTAGGGAATGAGGCAAATGGACTTTTTTAGAGAGATAATGAATATCCTTGAGGAGAGAAATGCGGGGCGCATTCTCATTCTATGTCACAAGAACGCTGACCCCGATGCTGTATGCTCGTCGTATGCCCTCTCTAACTTACTGAAACAGTTTAAGCCAAGCATAGAGGTCACGATAGCCGCGCCAGAAAGTGTGAGTAAGGTTTCAAAGGCTATTTTAGAAAGATTCTTGGTGGACGTTACTAACAGTGAGCCTGACTTTAATAAATTTGATGTAATCTTTATGTTAGATACTAATACCATACGCCAGCTGGGTGAGTGGGGTAAACGTATATGCGAGTTATCGCTACCCCTAATTGTGATCGATCATCACGCGCCTCACCCAGAAACTGAGAAGATAGCGTCTCTATGTATATGCAGAGAGGATGTTTCGGCTACATCCGAGATAATTTATGATCTATTTAAAGAGGCTGGAAGTAAACCCTCAAAGGATGTAGCTGAGGCTCTGCTCTTAGGGATAGCTTTCGACACTAGGCATTTTCTCTTAGCTAGATCATCCACTTTTAAAGTAATCACGGAGATCGTGGAATTGGGAGTAAACGTTCAAGAAGCACTACAAATCTTGATGGTGCCAATGGATATTTCGGAGCGCATAGCTAGGCTTAAGGCATGTAAAAGGATGAAAACGATGAGGATTTATGGTTGGATCATAGCCTTCTCCCATGTTGGATCCTTTCAGGCTTCGGCTGCAAGGATGCTTGTTGATGTTGGCGCGGATGTCGCCATCGTTGGCTCAGAGGATAAGGGTGAGTTATTGATTAGCATGAGATCTAGCAATGAATTCTATAATAAAACTGGTATACATCTTGGCAGAGATATAGCGAAGCCGCTCGGCGAGCTTCTTCATGGCATGGGCGGCGGGCATACAACGTCTGCGGGGGTTAATGGAACCGGAGACCTTGAAACAGCCTTTAAATATGCCATTAAAATACTTAAGGAGAAGCTAAAAGGCTGCCAGCGCCAATAAAGCCTAGATTATAATTTTTTGCCTTTAAATTGGGAAGGTTATTGGTGTAAGATTAGCTGGGTAAGATTTTATCCCCATTTTCTTCTCAATGTATTTTGCCAGGATTTCATTGAATGCGCCGCCATGATATGTTAAGACTATTTTTGGGCTGCAATCTCTGATGAAATTTAGTAGGCTGGGGAAGTCTGCGTGATCGCTTAGGGGGAAGGCTGCACCCCTAAATTTAAGGGCCCACCCTGAAACTATCGCCGAAACAAACCTATGATTAGAAGGCAAGTCCAGCTTCTTTGGAGATACAATCACGGTGTTTGCTGAGGAGATTACCTCGGAAGCTTCCCCCGAGTTAATATCAATATACTTTATTTTATGACCATAATGTTCGTAAACCTTATTGACTTTTGAAACCCTCCAATGTGATATAACCGGCATATTTGTGTTCTCGTTAAAAATTCTTATGATTTCCTGGGAATTTCCAATGGCATCTGCCTGAAATACTGGAATCTTATTTTCGCCTAAAACCTTGTATGCCCATCTAATCATCTCATCACCAACCTCTCTATCTGATGGAAATATGAATTCTGGAGATCCGTATGTCGCCTCTATAATCAGCACATCACATCTTATTGGTTCAGCTGGCTTCACAATTCTTCCCTCCCTAGTATTAAGATCACCCGTGAATAGAACTACCCCATGAGGTGTGCATACCTCAAATTCATATGAGCCGAGGATATGGCCGGATGGATGCGGTATCACCTCTAAGTCGCCGATCTTAACTTTTTCATTCACTGTTAATGGTTGCCATTTTCTTGTCTTAGCTCCTTCTATTGAGATTAACCTCATAGTTTCCTCGGAGGAGATTACTGGTATATGATTAAGTCTGAAGGAGTATGAATGGTCTGTGTGTGCATGAGTTACAAATGAGACTTTACAATTTAGTATCCTAGATTGCGCATCGAAGACTACTCTATTTCCTTTATATTCTATGGATAGTCCATTCTTCCATTTAATCCTCAAAGGGATGACCATCAACTATATGCTATGAAGAATTTAAAATTGTTTCCGCCGCTTTCAACATATAAATAATTTAGAGATTTATGTAAGAAGCTTAATTACTATGTTCTTCATATGACTTTAAGTAAAGGTAGGGGTAGTTAAGGTGTAACTATACCTTGGCAATACTTGAAACGAGAAACCTGACGTATACATATCCCTTCGCTGAGAACCCTGCTATTAAAGATATAAACCTAACCATTGAGAAAGGAGAGTTTGTCATAATTACTGGCCCAAGTGGATGTGGAAAAACCACGCTTTGCAGGTGCTTTAATGGACTTATACCACATTTTTATGGCGGTAATCTTGAGGGTGATGTGATAGTCGCTGGATTAAATACGCGGGAGCACCCTATTTATGAGCTGGCAAAACATGTTGGATTAGTCTTCCAGAACCCGGAGAACCAGCTGTTTGCTCTCACGGTAGAGAAGGATGTGGCCTTCGGGCTAGAGAATCTCGGTCTCCCTAGAGAGGAGATTCACAGGAGGGTTGATTGGGCATTAAGGGTTACTGGCATATATGATTTGAAGGATAGAGCCCCCTTCGAGCTCTCTGGTGGACAACAACAGCGTGTTGCTATAGCGTCGGTTCTTGCAATGCAGCCCGAGATAATTGTTCTGGATGAGCCAACATCTTTTCTTGATCCACTAAGCGCCAAGAGTATCTTAGAAAGTATATATCAGTTAAATAGGGAGCTGGGAATAACGGTTATACTTGTTGAGCATAGGCTGGATTTAGCCGTGAGATACGCTAATCGCGTCATTATTATGGATCAGGGCCGCATAATTTTAGATAACAGTCCCAGAGAGGTCTTTCTTGACGCTAGGGTTAAATTAATCGGTGTTGGATTGCCAAAAGTTGTTAGGCTCTATCTTTTATTGAGGGAAGATAATGTTGATCTTGGCAGGACTCCATTAAGCCCAGAAGAGCTCTCTGACCTGATCGTGGGGGTGCTTAAATCTGATAAGAGCTGAAGATGTCTATTTTATATACCCTAACGGCGTTGAGGCCCTAAGAGGCGTCTCTCTCAGCATCTCAGATGGGGAATTCGTTGCGATAATGGGACAAAATGGGGCTGGAAAAACAACATTAGTTAAACATTTTATTGGTTTATTAAGGCCTACCAGGGGAAGGGTTCTAGTGGATGGGGTTGATACGAGGAACGCTAGTGTCGCCGAGCTCGCTAGGAAAGTGGGCTTTGTATTCCAAAATCCGGATCATCAGCTCTTCAGCGAGACAGTTGAAGAAGAGATTGCTTTCGCATTAAGAAACTTTGGATTTAGTGAAAAGACTATTAAAGAGAGGGTTGATTGGGCGCTCAATCTATTAGATTTAACACGTTATCGTAAAACTTCGCCATTCATGCTCAGCGGCGGGGAGAGGAAGAGGGTTGCTTTGGCCTCTGTTCTAGCGTGGGATCCAAAAATACTAATACTCGACGAGCCGACGATAGGGCAGGATGCATATCAGAAGGAAAGGCTCCGACACTTTATAATCCAGTTAAACCAGCAGGGTAAAACTGTGATAGTTGTGACTCATGATATAGAGTTTGTTGCCGAGTGTGAGCCAAGGGTTATTTTGATGGCTAATGGCAGGATAATCGCTGATGGGGAGGCTAGGGAAGTGCTCACTGATCCGACTTTGGTGAAGGAGGCGTCTTTAATGCCGCCAGAGATAACCCAAGTATTCATAAGACTTAATGACTTCGGTTTTCCAAGAAAGGTTTTAGGCGTATACGAGGCTAAACGCCTTATTCTAGAATATCTTCGCGGTAGGGCTGGCAAATGAGCGTATTTGAAGGTTTAAGATTCAGAAATATTTCCTCGCCCATACATAGGATTGATCCAAGGGCCAAATTCATCTACGTATGCATATTATTCGCTATAGCAGTATTATTCAGTCAGCTGATACCATTATTAATATTATTCTTTTCTCAGATTCCATTAGTTATAATGGCCAAGGTTAAGAGAGAGTGGCTACGTTTAATGAGGGGCACAATGTTCTTTGCAGCGCTGATATTCATCACAAATATGATATCACTCTACTTCTATGGCGGTTATCCATCCCTACTATCAATTATAGAGCGTTCAGTGGCTATGACGCTTAGATTTATAATTCTAGTCGAATCCTTCTCAATATTTTTCGCTACAACATCGCCGGATATGCTCAGCCTATCTCTCGAACAGATGGGTGTGCCCTATGAATTCTGCTTTGCATTTATAACTGCGATAAGATTTGTTCCAGTTTTGGCTGAGGAAGCGCAGTCAATTATGGATGCGCAGAAGGCGCGTGGATTAGAGCTTGAGCGGGGGAACTTTATAAAGAGGATTAGAAATTATATACCAATCTTAATACCCCTCATAGTTAGCGCTATAAGGAGGAGCATGGAGCTTGCTGAGGCTATGGAGTCTAGGGCTTGGGGCGCATCGAAAAAGCGCACAAACCTATATACGCTTAAAATGGGCGTGAAAGATTATCTTTTCATCTCAATCTCCATTATAATACTTGTTCTCTCCCTTTATGTGTGCTTTTTCGTTTATATACCGAGCCTAGCCGAGCTAATTCGCTTTGGCTAGGCTACGTGAATTCTTCCAGCACTCATTTATTACGTTTATCAACATCTTGGCACACCTATCAATAGCCTCCCTAACCTCCTGACTAACCCCCTCCTCTAAGCCGAGATTTTTTGGTTCTATTCCCAGCAGAGCGATCTTCGCATCAGTCTCCCTCTGAATTAGCCAGGCCAGTAAGCTGAGTGGTATGGTATGTGTAGATATGGTCATGTCAGATATTTGCTCAGGCAGGATAAGCCTAGCCTCACCAGGTTTTCCGCCGAAGAGGGCTGCGTCGATTATGAGAACATGTGATGGCTTAAGCATCCTTATTTTACCGATAAAATTTTCAGGAGCTACGCCACCATATATTACTTTAGTATTTCTTGGGAGCCTCCCCCTTATTCTTCTTAAGATTGCTAATCCTAGAGAATCATCTCCTCTAAGGGGGTTGCCGACCCCGAGAATAACAAGTCTTTGATAACCACTCAGCCAAGATTTAAGCTCACTCTCAATTGACATCAACAAAATCTTTATGAACGTAGTGATTAAAAGGTTAACTATTTCCAATCTTAAGGAAAATCTAAAATACTTCAAACTTAAATTATATGTAATTTAAATTTGAGGGAAAAGACCATGAAAACCAACACGGCTGAGCAAAAGGTTCTTCTATATGATCCAACAAGGTGTACTGGCTGCCTCTTCTGCCAGATTGCGTGTTCTTACCAGCACTTCAAGGAGATCGGCTTAGAAAAGGCTAACCTCCATATAATATTCGATGATAAGACTGGTGAGTTTGAGGCGATATACTGCCATCATTGCGATGAGCCTCTTTGCGTTGCCGCGTGCCCGAACGAGGCAGCTGTAAAAGATGAGATAACAGGCTTAGTTAAAATAAACCCGATAAGATGCATTGGCTGCAAGACATGTACAGTTACTTGCCCGCTCTCAGCCCCATGGTTCAATGCTGAGCGGCGTGTTGCAGTAAAATGCGATTTCTGTGATGGCGACCCGAAGTGCGCTAAATTCTGCTCTCCGCAAGCCATTAGGGTTGCGTTGAGGAAAGAGGCTTGGGAATTTAATAGAAAACGCTATTTGGGGGTATAGTGTTATGGCTTCGCCTATCGAGTCCGAGATAATGAATTACTTAAAGAGTATTCTTGGAGCTGACTTAATAGAGGTTTATAGGCAGCGTGAGAGGAGAATATTCGCTAATGTTAAGTCAGAAGCCGTTAGAAGGGCTATTGAAGCCCTAAAGAACAAATATGGAGATATGCGTTTCATGACGCTCTCCGCTGTTGATGCTGGCTTAGACATAGAATACTTATATCATTTCCACATTGACGGTATCGTCTTAACGATCAGAACTATAAGGCCTAAAGAGAATCCAATACTCGAATCCATAGCTGACCTTGTTCCAGCAGCGAACTTCATTGAGAGGGAGATCTCAGACCTCTTTGGTATCAGATTAGTCAATCACCCGGAGCCTGAGCCCGCTGGCCTAATATTGACTAAAGATTGGCCTGAAGATAAGAGGCCGCTAAAGAAGCCTTTTGAGGGAGTGTTACCATCGAAGGCTAGGCCGGTTGCCGAAGCCTTGATGGCGAGTGGTTGCGTGGCGCCTATATCGGCTTTTGTCCAGAAGAAACGTGAAGAAGCTGGTCTACCAAAATCCGCCCCATTCCCCTTCACGGATGAGAAGGCCTTAAGCGAGTATCACGGTATCATAAAGTTGTCTGGCATGGGTGAAAGAGCTGGCTTTGATTGGGAGAAAAAGAAGCTTAGGTATAAGTAGTTTGGAGGTGGAATGATATGGTTAAATATGCCTTCTTCCTTGGATGCCAGATCCCGATGCGTCTACCAAATGTCGAAGTAGCCGCAAGGAAGGTTTTTGAGAGGCTTGGTGTGGAGACGGTTGAATTACTCGGCTATTCATGCTGTCCAGAACCAGTGGTATCCCGCCTAATAGATGAGGAGGCTGCACTAGTAATATCCGCGAGAAATATTACTTTAGCGGAGGACTTAGGCATAAATATGATGACACTGTGCAACGGTTGCTATGAAACCTTAGCCGAGGCAAATGAGATCTTAAAGCATGATGCCGAAAAGAGGGACAAGGTCAACAATATTTTGAAGAGGTATGGAAGGGAATATAAGGGTAAAATCGATATTAAACATGTGATCGAGGTTCTCTATGAAGATGTAGGTTTAGGCAATATTGAGAAGTTAGTGGTTAAGCCCCAGAAGATTCGTGTCGCATTACACTATGGTTGCCACCTTTACCGTGAATATAAGAGTGCGGATATAATGCGTAAACCTAAAATGATGAGAGAAATTGTTGAGCGGACTGGAGCACAAGTAATAGATTATGGTCTTGAGCGGATGTGCTGCGGCTACCCAAGCATGCAAGCCAGCGAGGAATTCTCACTTAAGGAGAGATTAGCCAGGAAGCTAAGCAGGATCAACAGCGCGGGGGTAGATGCCGTGGTCATGGCATGCCCAGCATGCATGATACAGTTCGAGCTTGGTCAGGTAATGTTAAGGCCATATGGAATCCAGTTCAATATTCCATGCATAAATCTTATGGAGCTACTCGCCCTATCGTTTGGAGTCCCGTCCAAAGAGTTGCTCATAGAGCTCCATAGGAGTCCTGTTCAACAATTAGTTAAGAAATTGGGGGTGTGATCTGGATGCCGGAGAAAGTTTATATAGGACCATACCGCCCGCAGCTAGTTGAGCCGGAGCGCTTTGAGCTTCTCGTTGAGGGTGATAAGATAATTGATGCTAAGATGGAACTCGGTTATATGCATAGGGGTATAGAGAAGCTGTTTACTACGAGGACATACATGCAGAACCTTGCCTTGGCGGAGAGGATATGTGGAATATGTAGCGGGATACACACGCTGTGCTATGCTCAGACAGTTGAGAGATTGATGGGTGTGGAGGTTCCTGAGAGGGCAAAGTATCTCCGATGCATATATATGGAGCTCGAGCGCCTACACAGCCACTATCTATGGTTTGGCATACTAGCTCACAGCTTACATGAGCATGAAGCCTTTGCAAAGATAATGGGTGAGAGAGAAATAATACAGGACTTATTTGAGTATCTGACTGGAAATAGGATTAACTATGCAATAAATACTATCGGCGGGGTTCGCAGAGATATTACGCCAGAGAAGGCTGAGAAAATACGTGGGGTTTTGAGGACTCTTAAGCCTCTCTCAGACTACATAATGTCACTATTAGATGACAACGGAGTCTTCACAAAGAAGACTAAGGGCGTGGGAGTATTGCCGAGAGACAAAGCTATAGAAGTCGGCGCAGTGGGCCCAACCTTAAGGGGTTCTGGGGTAGCCAGCGATATAAGGAAGGATGATCCATACGCAGCCTATGATAAGCTTGACTTCGAGGTAATAGTTGAGAAGGATGGTGATGTCCACGCTAAAGCCCTTGTTAGGGCTAGAGAGACATATGAGAGCATGAAAATTATTGAGCAGGCACTTGACAATCTACCGCCCGGAGATATATCTGTCAAGCCAGGTGAGCCTAAAGTTGGCGAGGAGGTTGGTAGGGTGGAGGCCCCGCGTGGAGAACTAATCTATTATATTAGGTCCAATGGAACAAATATTCCAGAGAGAGTCAAGGTGAGGACACCTTCATACGCTAATAACTTTGCTATACTTGAGATGCTTAAGGGCGAGAGACTCGGAAATGCGAGGACTGTGATAGAGAGTATTGATCCATGCTTCGCCTGCACCGACCGCGTGACGGTTGTTGATGTCAGGACCGGGAAGAGGAGGATTATTGCCCTAAGATAATTGGAGGTGATTTTGTATGGCTAAAATTTCCGTTTATCGTTTCCTCTCGGCTGGATGTAACGCTTGTGATGTAGAGATTTTAGAATGTCTTGTCCCACGCTATGGACTTGCTAATCTTGGTGTCGAGGTTGTCGAGGAGCCAGAAAAGGCAAATGTCTTAATCTTAACTGGCGCCGGAACAATCAAGGGTGAGAAAGCTCTATTAGAGGTTTATGAGAAGATAAATCCGCCAAAAATAGTTGTTGCCGTAGGGAACTGTTCAATCACCAAAAACATCTTCGATAAGGGCTACCCGATTATCGGCCCGCCGAATAAACTTATTCCAGTCAATTATTATATTCCTGGGTGCCCGCCCCGCCCACAAGCAATTATTAAAGCTATAGCCGACATACTTGGCGTGAAGATCGAGGAGAAGGAGGAATTCTGGAAAACGCCTGAGGGCTTTCGTGGCAGACATGAGATTGATGGAGAGAAATGTATTGGATGTGGTGCCTGCGCCCAAATATGCACCGCCGATGCGATAGAAGTTATTGATGGGCCGGAGAAGAGGATCATAAGAGTTAATTATGGACACTGCACATTCTGCGCCTTCTGTCAAGACGAATGTCCCACTCAGGCAATAAGGCTTACAGGAGTATACCATCTGCTGACAAGCGACCCACGGGCAGCTAGGGTTGAGAATGAGGTCAATTTACTCTCATGCACTATATGCGGTGGAACATTCTTCCCAGAGAAGCAGATAGAGTGGGCGTTAAAGCGTGTGGTTGAGGAGAAGGTTCCAATATACAAGGATTATCATGATAACATCTATAATTCGATGAGGATATGCCCAAACTGTAGGAGAAAAATAGAGAATATAAAGAGGGCAAAGATACTCCTCACAAATCTCTCAGAGAGGGCTAGAAGACCTTAGCATGCTGAGATAGGCACATTTTTATCCCCCTTTTCTTTATTAAAATAATTAAAAGGTTCATGTAGGAGGATAAAAATTGTCCAAGGCAGTCGGGGAAGAAAGCGTATCTGCATATTCCAAGATAGATCCAAAGTTTAGATATGAAGTCACTAAGATGCCGGGTGGAGAGAAGCTTCTACAATGCTTCCAATGTGGGACGTGTACATCAGATTGCCCAATTGCAAGGTTTAGTGATAAATATAGGCCTAGAAAAATTATTAGGATGGCTCAGCTGGGGCTGAGAGAGAAGGTTTTAAGTAGCGATTTCCTCTGGCTCTGTGCATCATGTTTCACGTGTACTGATAGGTGCCCCCAGGGAGTTGAGGTTGCAAGCGTGATAAGAGTATTAAAGAATATGGCTGTAATGGAGGGGCGAATACCAGAAGTATATAGAGTTCTCCTAGGAACCCTTGTTAAAACTGGCTACATCTACGAGATTCCTGAATCAAGGATTAAAAGGCGTGAGGCCCTCGGCCTTCCGCCGCTACCGAAAGTCAACATTGAGGGCCTAAATAAGATCCTCCGGAATATAGGTGTTGAAAAGTTCCTTGGAGGAGAACCCAAGAAGGGTGGGGAGGCTAAAGTATGGGTATGAGTCAGAAATACTTGATTTATCTGGGCTGCGCTATTCCTTACAGAGTCTCTTCCTACGAGATCTCTGCGAGGAAAGTCTTAGATAAGCTAGGCGTGGAATTAGTTGAGATGCCAGAATTTAATTGCTGTGGTCTTCCGCTAGAGCCTCTAAGCCACGAGCTGATGCTCACTCTGTCTGCAAGAAATCTTGCCATAGCAGAAAAGGTTGGCCTAAACATTTTAACCCTATGCCCTGGATGTGCTGGTACGCTGAAAAAGACTGGCAAGATACTTAAAGAGAATAAGGTGCTTAGGGAGGAAATTAATAGGCATTTGAAGGAGGACGGCTTAGAGTTTAAGGGGAATATAGAAGTTAAGCACATCTCTCAGATTCTGATAGAGGATGTTGGTCTCGACAATATTAAGAAGACGATTGTTAGGCCGCTGAGGGGCCTTAGGGTTGCTGGGCATAGTGGATGCCATCTATCGAGACCAAAGAAGTATATTGGTTTTGAGGATCCTGAGAACCCGAGGGCTTTAAAAATGCTCATCAGTATAACTGGGGCAAAGCCGATTGAGTATGCTGGTGAGACCGAATGCTGCGGCTCGACTATAGCTGCTATAGATGATAAAATCTCACTCTCTCTTGTCAGAGAAAAGCTCCTCCATGTTAAGGAGGCTGGCGCAGATGCATTAATAACAGTTTGCCCAGCCTGTCACATAATGTATGATGCTAATCAGTTGCGGGTTGAGAAGATGTTCGGCGAGAAGTATGACATCCCAGTATTGCATTATACTCAGCTCCTCGGCCTAGCCATGGGCATGCAGCCAGAAGACTTGGGCTTTGAGGAGTTGCGAGTAAAGCCCACAAAAATTTTGGAAAGGGTTTAGTGACAAAAAATAAATAATCCCTAACATAATTTTTAGGATTTTAGGATAGGATAGAATATTGATTATGCGTTTAAAAATAATTGTTACGGGTGTAGTTCAAGGGGTTGGTTTCCGCCCATTTGTATATAGGATTGCTGTTAAGAACCATTTGAGGGGATACGTTAGAAATAGAGGGGATTCATGCGTAGAAATAATTGTTGATGGCACGGATCAGGACATAAAGAACTTTTTAAGAGACCTTGTTGAGAAAAAGCCTCCGTTGGCCAGAATACATGGAGTTATAACTGCGCCGATCGAGGGATCTAAAGAATATTACGAGGACTTTCAAATATACAAAAGCACCGAGGAGACAGAATTATCTGGTTCGGTTATACCGCCAGACATAGCCATATGTGACGAATGTCTCGCCGAGATGCGTGATCCCACAAACCCAAGATACAATTATTTCTTCATAACATGCGTAAACTGTGGGCCAAGATATACTATAATAGAGGATGTTCCATACGATAGAGAGAATACCACGATGCGCGACTTCCCGATGTGCAATTTTTGTAGATCCGAATATATAGATCCAATTAATAGGAGGTTCCACGCTCAGACCGTTGCGTGCCCAAAATGTGGTCCAAAGGCATATTTAGTGGACTCTGACGGTAAAATGGTTAATCACAAGGATCCGATTAGGGAGGCTGGGAGAATTGTCTCAGAGGGCCATATTGTTGCAGTGAAGGGTTACGGAGGTTTCCACATAGCCGCCTCAACTCTCTTAGATGAGCCGCTCCAAAGGCTCAGGATGGCGAAACATAGGAGGCAGAAACCATTTGCAATAATGGCCAGGAGTTTAGAGGCGGTAAAAACATTCGCTAATGTTAGCCGATGGGAGGAAATGGTATTAACCTCCCCAATGCGCCCAATAGTTCTATTAGAGAAGAGCGAAAACTATTATCTATCTGACCTGGTTTCACCAGGCCTACATAATGTTGGAGTAATGCTTCCATATACTGGGCTACATTACATGCTCTTCGATGGTGTCTCAGATCCAGCCTTCGTTATGACGAGCGCTAACCCACCAAACCAGCCAATAATTAAGGATGAGGAGGAAGCCTTTAAGAAATTACGCGGCCTAGTAGACTACTTCTTGCTTCATGATAGGCGGATAGCTAATAGGTGCGATGATTCCGTTCTACGCCTACATGGGAGTAAAACTGTCTTCATTAGACGGTCGAGGGGATACGCGCCTGAGCCAGTCAGACTAAAGTTTAAGGCTAAATGGGGCGCGCTTGGCTTAGGAGGCGAGAAAAATAATACCGCGTGTTTAATAGTGGGCGATAAGGCTTTCCTATCACAACATATAGGCGATGTTGAGAATATTGAAACATTAGAGTTCCTTGAAAGCGCATCAAAGAGATTAATGCGCTTAACTAATAGTAATATTGAGGTTGTTTCATGCGACCTCCACCCAAAGTTTGCCACAACAATCCTCGCCAAGAGACTTTCTGAGGAATTCGGCTGGAGAATGCTCCAGGTTCAGCATCACTATGCTCATACAGCAGCCCTAATGGCCGAGCATGGTTTGGATGAGATTATAGCCATATGCTGTGATGGTTATGGATATGGCGAGGATGGTGGCGCATGGGGCGGAGAGATAATATTTGGCACGCTCAGCCAACTAGAATTTAAGCGTTTAGGCCACTTAGAAGAACAGCCACTGATAGGGGGAGATATGGCGACAAGATACCCTCTTAGGATGGCGGCCAGCATACTTTATAAACGCGTGAACATAGAGGATTGGCTCATAGAAAACAGTTCTTATCTGCCCCATGGAATTAGAGAAGCCCAGCTAATACTCTCACAGCTAAAGATGGGGGAAATAAGAATTAAGACTACTAGCTGTGGCAGAGTTTTAGATGCTGCTTCAGCGATCCTTGGCATATGTTATGAGAGGACGTATGAGGGGGAGCCAGCGATGAAGCTCGAATCAGCAGCCATTTATGGGAGAAATGTCATTGACGCTGAGCCGCAGATTAGCGGCACGGAGCTGAAGACAACAGACATAATTGTTTCCCTCTTTGAGGAAAGAAATAATTATCCTAAGAGAGATTTAGCCTACTCCATACATTATTATCTGGCTAGGGGGTTAGCCGAGATGGCTGTGAATCTAGCTGTCGAGTATGGTGTAAAGAATATTGGTTTTACTGGAGGGGTCGCATGCAATCAAATAATTGCAGAGGAGATTCGAAAATTAGTTGAGATGAACAAATTAGATTTCTTCGTCCACGAGTCCCTTCCACCTGGAGATGGGGGGATATCCTTCGGACAGGCTGTTATAGCAGCGCTCCTTTAGCATTAACTATGCTTCTATAAGCCTAATATCTCTTCTTTAATCACCCTACTGGTCTCTCCTTAAACTTTTCTCCCTCTCATATTTCACCAAGAGATGAAGATTACAGAAATCAAAGGATTAAATAAATCCTAGGGCCTCATTAGCTCATCTTTTTCCTCGATAGGGACCAATTAACATTTTTCAAGAAGAAACCCCAACATATTTAAGAGATGCTGAAGGACTTAAAAATATCTGATGAAAATAACTATAGTAATAGGCAGGCAATCGAGGGCGAAAGCCAAGAAAGTATTTATTTTAAGTCTCCAATATTTTAGAGAGACCTAGGATGTGTTTAGCTGTCCCAGCGAGGATCATTGAGATAAATGGAGATTTAGCTAAAGTTGATTTTGGCAGTGGGGTGATCAGGGAGACTAATATATCACTTGTAGATGCAAAAGTCGGTGATTACGTTCTCGTCCACGCAGGGTATGCAATACAGGTTTTAGAGAAGGAAGAGGCTGAAGAGATCCTGATGCTGTGGAAGGAGATTCTTGAGGCGGAAGAGGGGAAAGAAAACAATGCTCCATAAGGGTTTTAGGGATCCAAAGCTCGCGAAAAGAATAGTTGAAAAAATAAATGAGGTTGCGCCTAAGAAAGACCTTATAAAAATTTGTCATGTATGCGGAACACATGAATGGACTATATCGCACTATGGTATAAGAAGCCTACTGCCGGAGAACGTGGAAGTAATAGCCGGGCCGGGTTGCCCAGTGTGTATTGTGCCAGCCTCCGAGGTGGATGAAGCTATCGAAGTGGCGATGAGGGGGGCTACGCTCATTTGTTTTGGCGACGTCGCTAGGGTTCCAGGCTCCCATCTATCCCTAATGGAGGCTAGGGCTAGGGGCGCGGGTATACGAATAGTTTATAGTGTTATGGACGCCGTAAAAATGGCTGAGAAGGAGCCAGATAGGGACTTTGTATTCTTTGCAATAGGCTTTGAGACGACGGCGCCGTCAACAGCCTCTGAGATACTTAAGAAGCCTCCTAAAAACCTCACTTTCCTAATATCTCATAGGCTTATTCCCCCGGCCATGGAGCTAATGCTGGGTATGGGCGATCTGCAAATAGATGCCTTTATAGCGCCTGGGCATGTCAGCACAATTATAGGGTTAGAGCCCTATGAAATATTCCCTAAGGTCTATCGGATGCCGACAATTGTGGCTGGATTCGAGCCAGTAGACGTCCTACTCGCAATATACATGGCCCTAAAACAGATTAGAGACCGTAGGGCCGCCCTAGAGAATGAGTATAGGCGGGCCGTGAGGTGGGAGGGTAACACCATAGCTAAGGAGCTGATGAGAAAAGCTTTTAAAATAGTTAGCGGAGACTGGCGTGGAATTGGCAGGATACCGGATTCTACCTTAGCGCTCAGGGAAGAGTATTTAGAATATGATGCCCACGAGAAATATAATATCAGGATCGAGAAGGGTAAAGATATTCCGCCCGGATGCCAATGCCACCTAGTTATAATAGGGAAGATTAAGCCCACAGAATGTCCATTATTCATGAAAGCCTGTACACCGCAGAAGCCAGTAGGCTCATGCATGGTTGGAATTGAAGGGACATGCAGAATATGGGCATTAACTACACATGGATTGAAGCCCAATCAACTATAACAGTATTATTTTTATGGCTCGGCAATCCACCTATAGACGGTTTTCAATGGTATATTTAATTTCTCAGATATTTGTCTAGCGCTATACCCCTGCCTCTTAAGATCCTTAACGATAGCCCTACATTTTCTCCTTTCAGCCTTACTATATCTTGCCTTATTCTCAAAGATAACTCGTCCCTCGTGACCAAACAGAGATAAAGCTAACATAAAGGCTCTGAGATAATTACATTCTCTATTTATGTAGCCAATGAACTTAATCTGGTAATCTTCAGTTATATATCTCTTGAGATTCATTAGTATTTCCTCTATTAAATCAAAGTTCACATTAGCGCCAAACTTTACCTCCACCATCTTTTTTACTGAATCGACCGAAATTGTGTATCTTCCCCTCATATACTCGCCCTCCTAATGCTGACGGATTGTTAAATATTATAAAGAGGTGGGGTTTATAAACATTCTCATATTTTAAAATCTTAATAATGAGAAAAATTTATAAGCAGCTTCTCACATTATAAAAATTAGAAAATGAGAAGGAGGTGATGGACATGGTTGCGAGAAGGATCCTTGAAATGATTGAAAATAAGATAACTGATCGTGGACCTCCGCTAATATAACTTCATAGAAACTTTTTCTTGTCTGCAACCCCGCAATGATCGGCAAATATTATTCTGCTTCAGCTCTCATAATAAATATAATGATGGGTAAATGGAATCCTCCCTAAACTAGAGGATTCTCAGCGTAGCTAGGATTCTGTAGACCAGTCCTCCTATGAAAACCGCAAATAATATTTCGTTGACAGCTATCATTGCTGCTCTCTTCCAACCGAACTCTTTTACCAATGCTGCTATTGTTGCAGCACAGGGTATATAAAGCATTACTACCAGTGATAATGTGAACATTTGGAGTGGTGTAAGATACTCATGTAGATTTTCTGAGCCAAATAATGTCATGAGTAAGATTAGAATAAGCTCTTTTCTCAGCACACCAAATATCAGCAATACGCCAGTTATCTCTGGCAGCCCGAGCCAAATTACAGTTACCGGGCTAAGCACCCCAGAAAGAGGGGTTAGGAGATTAAATATTTCCATGATTTTAATCGCTAAGCCGCTAACAACGATTACTGGAAAAGCTATTCTGAGAAATTCCTCAAGCCTAAACCATGTCTGCTTAATGACTGTTTTTAAGTGTGGCACCTTATATTCCGGCATCTCCATTATGAGCGCCATAGGTTCCCCGGGGAGAACTTTAAAAGCCACTCTGCCAAGAAGGAATACTACTGCTAAATTTATTGCGTAGAGGTAAAGAGCCCATTCGATTCCAAGATGTTTTCCTACAAGCCCAAGTATTACGATCGATCGGGCTGCGCAGGGAACTAGTGTCACAACAAAGCCGGCTATAAGCCTTTCCCTCTCTGTCTCCATTATCCTGCAACCTAGGCATGCTGGGACATTACATCCATAGCCAAGCATCAGCGGTATGAAAGCCTTACCATGCAGCCCCATTTTATGCATTAACGCATCCATTAAAAAGGCTATTCGAACAAGATAGCCGGAATCCTCCAGAACATAAAGTAATAAATAGAATGGAATAATGTATGGAAGCGCTATATTTATAGTTGCTATAATCCCCTCTACAACTCCTCCCCAAATAATATCCCCCAATAATCCGGATCCAACAAGAGCTGTAAAGCCCATTCCGATTCCATGAAAAATATTAGTGAGAATTTCTGAGAGAAAA
>JAGTQD010000019.1 GCA_018396405.1 Candidatus Bathyarchaeota archaeon | reverse complement strand
TGTTTTTGGGTTAAAGTTGGGGTCCTGGCAGCAACACTTAAATTTTTATTTGTATCTCTTATCTTTAAGTGGTGCCGAATAAATGCCCAAAAATTCTCTTTACTCATCTGCAAGCGCTCTCCAGAGAAAAATTTCTAACTTAGTTTCTCCCAGACTTTTAATAATAATCCTGCTTATTGCCACAATTTTTTTAATTGGTGGAGGAATATATATTGCCTTTATGCCCGCGTATGTTGCTGCATCATATTACGTCGGCCTGCTCATGATTTACCCCGCAATTTACGAGCAAACCTTGGCTGAAGGCATAGCTGTAATGCTGACTTATGCTTTAGGAACCATAGGTTTAATACTGATTTATCAGAGCGCAAAATTTAGGTACAACCCGCATAGAGCGTCCTTGCTGATTAGGGTCGGCGTGACACTTTTTGTGGTAGCATTCATAATACTTGAGGCAATCATGCTTTATAAGATTGGCTTTTAAAATCGTGTAACTTCTTAAAGAATTGGGTTGATCACTATGAGGACCGTTAAGTGGGAAGATGGTGTTGTAATAACCATTGATCAGGCATTGCTCCCGAATAAAGAGGAGTGGATCAAATTAAAAAGCTGCGATGAGGTTGCTAAAGCCATTAAAGAGATGAGAGTTCGGGGCGCTCCATTAATAGGTGTTTTAGCAGCTTATGGCTTAGCGCTTACAGCATACCACTCGACGGCGAAGAGTAGGGAGGTTTTCTTAAGGGAAATTGAGCAGTCAGCTAATCTCCTCAGGGGGACAAGGCCGACTGCCGCCAACCTTTTCTGGGCCATCGAGCGTATCCTAAATAAAGTTAAATCTTCTGCAGGTGGCGTTGAAACTCTGAGGCACATTGTTATTGAGGAAGCGCAGCGTATGGCCGACGAAGATGTAGAGGTTAATAAAAAGATTGGGGAGTTTGGTTCAGAGCTGCTGGATGATGGGGATACTGTTTTAACGCATTGTAATGCTGGTAGATTGGCTACAGTAGATTATGGGACAGCTCTATCAGTTATACGCGTGGCCTGTGAGAGGGGAAAACATATAAAAGTGATTGCAACCGAGACTAGACCGAAACTACAGGGGGCTAGATTAACCGTATATGAGCTGATGCGTGATGGCATCCCGGTTACATTGATAACCGATAACATGGTTGGATATGTCATGTATAAGGGGATGGTTAACAAGGTCATTGTCGGCGCTGATAGGATAGTCCGCGACGCCGTAATAAATAAGATTGGAACATACACGATCGCCGTCCTTGCCCACGAGCATAAAATTCCATTCTATGTGGCGGCGCCCCTATCGACATTTGACCTAAAATCATCCTCAAAAGATGTAATTATAGAGGAGCGATCCCCTGACGAGATAACAAATATAGGGGCCGAGCGCATTGCTCCACCGGGGGTAGCCGTGTTTAATCCAGCCTTCGATATAACCCCAATAGAATATGTTAGTGCCATAATATGCGAAAAAGGAGTGTTAAATAAGGAAAAATTTGATAGGCTTATTGAGGGAAAATGGATGATTTAAGATGGTGGAATCATGCTTAAAAATGGTAAGAGAGAAGAGACTGGTAAAAAGGTAATTGAGGCATTTCTCAGAAACGATGGGGTTCTAATAAAATCTTCTGAGGATTCAGAGAAACTGCTCTCAAGAGGCTATGGTGTTCAAAGAGAGGATGGTCTCCTCCTAACATTTTATGAAGCCCTATTCCTCTACGACAAAGAGTTGATTAAAGTAATAGATGAGGAAACTAACCACTACGTAAACTTCAAAGATCTCCTAGAAAGATATAAAGCTGTTGAGAAGAACGCGTGGATTAAATATTTAATTTACCGCGATTTGAGGAGCAGGGGCTATGTTGTCAGGGAGGGCTTCGGCTTAGGTGTAGACTTCCGCCTCTATGGGAGAGGCGAATACAGTAAAGATTCAGCCGACTTTCTAGTTTATGGTGTGTTTGAGGGGATGGCTCTCTCCATAAAAGATCTTGCGCACGTGCTGACACGCGCCCAAAATTTAAAGAAGACACTTATACTCGCCGTAGTAAATAGGAGAGGAGAGATAGTCTACTATACCCTTTCGCGCCTGAATATGCAGCAAGATTAAAATTTATTTAATACAAAGCACCCTAATTTACGCTTCTTTATCTTAATCTTTAACCTTCTAATTCATTTAATCATCTTTTTATTATCTAATTGTTAAGTCATGTTATTGCTCTTTTTCTGTGGAAATGCCAGTGTTATATATAGTATGTTGCTCCCTCTGACCAGAGCCCTACCGTAACTTGCAACTAATCTGTCGCCATTATATTCTTCGGCACTGTCTAAAATTATGTTCATATAGTTGTCACAGTGCACCATTATTCCTCTATATTCTATGTTATTTTTTAATGTAACACCAATGTAGGAGTTTAATTGTTTTATTAGCACATTTAACGGTTTCTTGCTTGGCTCCATAAACTCATCCCGAGCACTGTGGGCTAATACCAATTTCATTATTTATGCATAAAAATGTTATCGTTAAGTTTTTAAAAAGTTTATGAGGGTGGCGCCCCCATTTAAATTTGAGGTATATTTAATAGTAAGAAGTAGTATTATTCCTTTGAGAGAAGAAAAGGAGATCATTAAAAGACAATGGAGATAGAGCCCCAAAAAGAAGTCTCCTTTAAGTTTCATGTCGAGGTTTCGCCAGCCTATTATAGTGAAATGCTACTATTCATATACCAAAAATATATAGTTCCACAGTATCATAGGTTTGCAAATGTTAGGCGGTGGATTCTTGAGGGAAAAGAGACTTTAGCATTCACTTTTCTCGGACCAAGGAATCTATGGTATATTGATGTTGAGGTTACATCAGGAGACCCAGTAGAAGTTAGAATGAAACCAAGCGGCTCCCAAATCCCCCATGAGATACTGAATAGAATTAAAGAAGATCTCATTATTACAGTTCAAATGTTTGAGGACAATATTAGAAGGAACACACTATACTTCGTGTGGGGTCCAGAAAAACGCATTGTATATGAAAAGGCGCTTACACGCAGAAAAAAATTCCTTAGTCAGATCTTTACTGGAAATATGCTACTACTATTCGTGATCTTCATATTATTCAGCTATTTTATTTTCTCTGTGGCGTGGCTTCTCGGCATGATACAATACGCTCCGCTCTTCTTATTACTATCACAGTTTATTTTGGTTTTATTCTCCGATAAAATTATAATGCAGATGGGAGACTGGTTTATAACAAAAGAGAACCCAAGAGTACATATACTGCAGTACCACATTCTCCCTGAAGACTTGGAATACATCACCCAGAATTATTCAAAGGAGAGGCTTCTCCAGATTAAAAGGGAGATTTATGAGAGAACGTTAGCTATAGGGAAACCAATTGATGCCGAGACAGTTCAAGAAGTCTTCCTCAGGCATGGTATAAAAATTAAACCTGAGAACCTCCTCGTAAAAAGCATAAACGTTTACCAGATTGTAGAGGACGTTGCAAAAAAGTTTAGGATGCCAATTCCGAAGATCGCTATAGCAAATATAATTGTTCCAAATGCTGCTGCAACTGGTCCAGCACCCCGCTCCAGTCTCATCTTAATAACTAGTGGTCTCCTTATTCAACTTGATGAGGAGGAAATAATGGCTGTTGTGGGGCATGAGATAAGCCATGTTAAAAGCAGGGATCCCCTCATGCTCTTTCTACTAACCTCAGCCGAATACTTGCTTAGAGTCTATGTCCTTCTGCCCTTCCTAATATTTATAGGTTTCATATACATATTCTTCGCCCTAAGCATCATATATTTTGTCGCAAAATTCTTTGAGGCTAGGGCTGATCTGGAATCGGCTTTAGTTCTCGGAAAGGCAGGTGCTCTAGCAAACGCTCTGAGAAAAATAGGATATAGGCGTTTATGGTTTGAGAGGGATACAAATAAGGTTGGCGCGTGGTTAGGGATGGATCCGCATCCACCATTATCCTTTAGAATCGATAGACTAGAGAGCCTAGAACCACGTAGAATAAAGCATCCTTTCTTACAATCAATTAAAGATTGCATAAACGGCTTAATTAAGGAGATAACATAATATCTTAAAAACTTTCTCTGCGAGGAATAATTTCTATGCTGTATTTCTAGTCCTTAAACATATTATTTAATTCTCTAAACAACATTTAATAGTGTTAAGTCGCGGTGGAGGAGGCATTTGGATGCCTGTGAAGAAGAAATTTGAGTTTTTGGAGCATACGGCTGATGTTTATATAGCAGCATATGGCAAAAGTTTAGAGGAAGCCTTTGAGAACGCTGCTCTAGCCATGTTTGAAACCATGACCGATACATCAGATGTTAAACATGAACGAGAAGATATAATCGAGGTTGACGGAGAAGACGTTGAATCCCTGCTCTATAATTGGCTTGAATCTCTTTTAGTGAAATTTGAGATTGAAAATATGCTATACTCCGGCTTTAACATATTGAGTATGAAGAGGGAGGAAGGAAAGATGAGACTTAAAGCCAAGATCTACGGCGAGCCATTTGACCCTGAAAGGCATAAACAGAAAGTTGGGATAAAGGCGGTGACTTATCATAGGATGGAGATTAATGAAGGGCCCGGCGAAGTCACCGTGAAATTTATACTTGATATATAGAGACATGCATGCGAATATCACTTATAAAAAACCTTTAAGGCCGCTCATAATATATTGAATCGCTATAGCCGCTATTAATAGAGCCATAACTCTAGCAATAATAGTGGAACCATTTCTCCCGAGTATTTTATATAAAGGTTCAATGTATCGAAGAGTAAACCACGTAATCGTAAACACGATTACTACAGAGACAACTGTTACTAGTATGCCAGACTCCTGTAAACTTAAAATGGTTGTTGTTATCGCTCCAGGTCCGACGAGGAGTGGAACGGCGATTGGCACGGCCCCTATGCTTTCTGGAGTTAACTTATGTTCCTCCCAGCCCACCACTAGTATTCTGATAGCGATTATTAATAGGAGGATGCCTCCAGCGATCATAAAACTTGGAAGTCTTATACCAAATATATTAAGTATCTGGTTACCAGCCACAGCAAATGCCAAAAGCAATATAAAGCCAGTCACAGTTGCTGTGTGAAAAACTCTTCTCCTCTCGTCTTCCCCTAGTCTCTCGGTCAGACTTATGAAAATCGGTATGTTTCCAAGCGGATCAACGATTATAAAGAGCGAGATAACACTTTTAATAAGTGATGGTAGGAAGGCTACTAATTCTTCTATCATAAGATAGTTCATGGAGAGCAGACATATTAACTTAGCTTTCCCGCTATGAGGACTTTATCTCGTTTTAATGAATATTTTTGCATAGGTATATGTAAAAAATATAAAAGACCACCTCTTAATATTAGCACTTAACAAATCTTTCGGGGTGATCTTTTGGGAGACGAAGGGGAGAGGTTACGCACGATTAATGAAATAAATGAGAAGATAAAGCGCGGGGACGTTGTCGTCTTAACGGCTGAGGAGATGATCAAGCTCGTTGAGAGTAGCGGTCTTGAGGTGGCAGCCAAAGAAGTTGATGTCGTAACGACAGGCACATTTGGAGCTATGTGTAGTTCAGGGGTCTTCTTGAACTTTGGGCACTCTGACCCGCCAATAAGGATGACTAAATGTTGGCTTAATGATGTCCCAGTTTACAAGGGTCTTGCAGCCGTAGATGGATATCTTGGGGCGACAGCGATGAGCGAGACTAGGGGATTTGATTATGGTGGTGGACACGTTATAGAGGATCTTGTCTCGGGTAAGGAAGTTGTCTTAAGAGCTGAATCATATGGAACCGACTGTTACCCAAGAAAATATATTGAGACAACAATAACTCTTGAGGATATAAATCAAGCAATACTAGTTAATCCGAGGAACTGTTATCAGAGATACGACGCCGCAACGAATAGTTCAGATAGAGTTCTATATACTTATATGGGCACCTTATTACCGAATTACGGAAACATAACTTTCTCAGGTGCCGGGCAACTAAATCCCCTCTGTAAAGATCCAAACTATGAGACTATTGGAATCGGCACAAGAATCTTTCTTGGCGGTGGGATAGGATATATAATTGGTGAGGGGACACAGCATAGTCCAGGGGCAGGTTATGGCACGCTCATGGTTAAGGGGGATCTTAAGCAGATGAATAGCAGATATCTGCGGGGGGCATCCTTCCACAGGTATGGAACCACGCTATATGTTGGTGTAGGTTTGCCGATACCAATAATAAATATGAGAGTTGCAAGAACAGTCGCTCTTAGGGATGACGAAATATTCGTAAATATACGTGATTACGCAGTTCCATCCAGGCCAGACCTTAGGCCAGTGGTTAAGAGGGTCTCTTATGCGGAGCTCAGATCTGGGAAAGTTTATTTAGGGGATAAGAGTGTTCCTTCTTCTTCTTTATCAAGTTATAAGATTGCTAGGGAGATTGCCGAAACCCTTAAGAAGTGGATTCAAGAGGGAATCTTCCTTCTTACAGAGCCACTTGAGCCACTCCCAAGAGAAAGAGAATTTAAACCATTAAAAGTTAAGGGTAGAGAACTCTATGTAAAAGATATCATGAAGCGTGATGTGGTCACAGCTAGACCGGGTGAGGATGTAAAGGAGATAGCAGCTAGACTGGTTGAGAAAGGAATAGATCATCTACCCATAGTTGACGAGGAGGGCAAATTAATTGGTATAGTGACCTCATGGGATCTAGCTAAGGCGGTAGCATACGATAAAAGGAGAGTTGAGGAAATAATGACTAGGAAAGTTATAACAGCATTTGAAAATGAGCCTGTGGATGTAGTTGTGCGGAGGATGTCTCAATATAATATCTCAGGGGTTCCAGTAGTGGATAGAATGAACCGTGTAATAGGGATCTTAACGACAGATGACATCTCAAGAAGAGTTGTCGAAGGTGGGGGTGTATGGCAAAGGTAAAGCTTATTTATTCGCATAGGGTTGTAGATAAGCCGATCCTAGCGAACGTTGTTTTAAGAACTGGAGTACTAATAAATATACTTGAGGCTAAAGTAAACGCCCAGAAAGGTGAGCTTATAGTTTCAATATCGGCTGAGGGAGAGAAGCTTAAGGAAATACTTAACCTATTTAGAGAGGAGGGGGTAGAAGTTCAAGAGCTCGCTGAAACCCTTAGGATAGATTGGGAACGATGTATCGCATGTGGAGCATGCATCTCACCATGTCCAACAGGAGCACTGAAATTCAAAGAAGATTGGTCACTAGAATTTGAAGAGGATAAATGTATTGGATGTAGAATCTGCGTCACGACCTGTCCCGTGAAGGCAATAAATATTCCATAGTGAAGAAAAATGATTTACGAATATGGCGTAATAATAGGCCGGTCAAAAATACATATAAAAACTGATAAAAGAGAAGTCGTCCCAGAGATTATTAGAGAGATAAGGCAGCATATTAAAGCATTACATGATTATATAAGAGAGAACCCAAGATTCCAGTATGCTCTAGAACCCGTTGACGATGATCCAAATGCGCCGTTGATAGTTAGGCTTATGATCGAAGCTTCAAAAGCGGCTGGCGTTGGGCCAATGGCCTCCGTCGCTGGCGCTATAGTTGACCTAGGCCTTAAAAAGATGTTAGAAATGGGTTCAGGAGTCGCCGTCATCGAGAATGGTGGCGAAGTGGCCGCCTACACTTCTGGTAAAGAGATAGTTGTCTCCATATCGACAAATGAGAATCATCTCTCTGGAAAGATAGGCCTACTGATCACGCGTGAAGATACTCCCTTAGGCATAGCCACAAGCACTGGAAGAGCTAACCAGCAGACGATAAGCTTCGGGGCGGCAGATTCTGTCACAATTATCGCGGAGAACGCAGCAATAGCGGATGCAGCTGCCACATCTGTATGCAATGCTGTTGTCGGCGAGGACGCTTGGAAATCAATATTTAAGGGTGTGGAAAGAGCCAGGAACATAAGGGGGATTAAGGGAGGAATAATTTTATACAAGAGACATGTTGGATTATTTGGAAAATTGCCAAAAATAGTTAAAATAAAGTAATGAGAAGATAATTAAGGCATTCAGCCGCTCCCATATTGTTCTCTTAGA
Source organism: Candidatus Bathyarchaeota archaeon (assembly GCA_018396405.1). GTDB lineage: Archaea > Thermoproteota > Bathyarchaeia > Bathyarchaeales > DTEX01 > DTEX01. The sequence continues at coordinate 13,983 of JAGTQD010000019.1, read as the reverse complement.
ATCTTCATTTTTCTATCAACATCTTCCAGCCCCAGTCTTTTAAGTTCTTCTGAGGTTGGTATCCCATTTTCATCCCAGCCAATGAGCCTATAATACTCCTTTATTTCCTCTCGTATTTTATGTTCCTCTAAAGCTTTTCCGCTGTATGGCCCCTTTAATAATGGCTCATACCATCTTGATGGCACGCTATCATGGATTTTAGGATTCCATTTTAGATCTGGTCCTCCAAGAAGCAACATGGCTCTCTGAATGTGAAGTATTCTTCGTGCCATAACGTTAAACCATTCATCCGGCATAATTTTCCAGCCCGTAACCGCCTCTAGGAGGGCCCACAGATTCTCCCAGTTGGCTGGGTTAAAGAGAGCAAACATGCACGCTATCGCCGAGTCACATAATATTATCCCGAGTTCACCCATCAAGTGGTCGATTGGTATATAAGCAACTGAAGTATGGTCGCCGCCCTGAACCGAGCATGGATAAGACACATAATGGGGGTAATCCTTACCACTCCTAATTCCGTGAGCGCCCACTGCTATACCCTTCACGGTCACAGCATACCTTGTGACATCTATTCCCTTCACCTTGCTTATCTTAAGGGCAGCTCTATAAGTCCCCTCAGCCAGCACGTCACCTATACCCTCACGCCTAGCAATCATTTGCATAAGATCTGCAAATGCTTTGGCGTCACCCCACCTGAGATCGATCCCTCCCAGATCGTCTCTAGTCAATATCCCTCTCTGATAAAGCTCCGCAGCAAAAGCTAGTGCGTTACCAACCTGTATGCCGCAGAAACCAAGCTCGTCAGCAAGCCACGTTAAATATATATTGCTTTGCGGGTCAAATATACCAAGATTTGTGCCTAGATAAGCTTGGTTTTCGTAATCTGGGTTGTCGGTTATAGCTCCCTTAAAAGCCCCGGACTTTATAACCGCAAGCTTTAGGCACGTGAGCGCGCACCCAAAGTCCCCCCAGAACTTCTTCACCCAGAAAAGTTCAAACTTGTCTACACCATAGCTCCTCTCGTCATGCCACTCCTCCTGCCAATTCATGACTGGTTCAGAACTTAGCTCCGCGCCAATAGTATAGCCAGCCGCGCCAGTCCCCCATCGCCTGAAAGAATCAGAATTAAGCATAACCTGGACTATTTTATTTGCATATTCAATAGTTTTTTCAAGGTCATACACCTCTGGGAGGGGACCAGTACCCTTAACAACAACGGCTTTAAGTTTCTTTGAACCCATGACGGCTCCATAACCGCCATAACCAGCAGCATGTGACCACTTCGCAGTTACGGCGGCTGTTCTACATAATTTTTCGCCAGATGGACCAATATATAATATCGAAGGCTCCTTCCAGAGACCAAAGCCACGATATTTATTCTCAAACTCTTTTCTTGTCTCACTAACTAGGGTTAGAACAGTCTCTTTAGCGCCTTTTCCCCAGATGTGGCTCGCATCCTTTAATTCAATATCTGAATCCTTAATTAGAAGGTATGAGGGTTTTTCGGCGGCTCCAGTAAATATTATACCATCATAACCAGCGCATTTAAGCTCTATGGGAAACTCTCCGGCGATTGTTGAGCCAACCATTCCGTTGCTTTGTGGTGATTTGCCAGAAATGCATATTCTCCCACCTGGAATAAAACCAGTAAGCGGTCCAGTAAGCATTAAGAGTATGTTCTCTGGACCTAGTGGGTCTATTTCCTCCCATCTTTCTCCTAAGCGATCCCATAAAATTTTGGCAGCAAGCCCTCTGCCACCAATATACTGCCTAAAGACGCCCTCACTGATTCTGTTCTCCTTTATATTGCCAGTAGTTAAATCAACTTCAAGAAGCTTTCCGGAATAACCCCTCATTTAAATCAACTCCGCAATTTCTTCACCAAAAAGTACCTTCATTACCTCCGTAGTTATCATTTCAGGGGTCTTTGCATACAATTTAGAGTTGTAGCCAACCCTCCCCCTAATGAGTTGTAGAGCGTTCCATCCTCCTTCACTACATACCTTAACACACTTAGGATCTCCGTTACATAGATCGCATATGACGGCATATTTATCAGTTGGATGGATATATGGAATTTTGCCTGGGCAAGCCTCAATGCACTGTCCGCAGGCTATACACTTTTCTTTATCTACTAGGACGGCTCCGGTTTCCTTACTTGTTGAAAGGGCTCCAACAGAACATGCTTCGACGCATGGATAATCATGGCATTGAACGCATAGATGTGGAATCTCTATTCCTGGAACAAGCATGAAGATCCTTACCCTCGAAGCTTCAGGCCAGATTCTTCCCTCATGACTCAGCGAACAGACAATCTCACATCTCCTGCAGCCACTACAGTTTAAATAGTTTCTATAAATCCAGATTGGACCACTTTGACTCATTGTCGCCCCCCAGTATAAGTGACATAAATACATTTGCAAGTTCATGAATATATAAGTTTATAAGTATTAACATATAAACGCTGCTTTTAAGTTTGGTTCCGAGATGGTTGGTTGAAAGAGAAAAGTTTATATTTAGTTTTCCTTCAAAAGGGAAAGATTTATATATTGAATTTTGCTCTTAAAAGTTTGCGTGTCGATGATCTAATCGATTCCGACCAAGTCTAATTATGGGGAATCGATTCTGTGAGAATAATATACCTTAAAGGAGGAAATATAATATATGGGTGAGGAGGAAGATGTTGAGATAAGACCTACACATGTAATATTAGTTGATAGATGTCCGGAATGTGGTGGCACTAATCTTGTTAGTGATCCTGATACTGGTGAAGTTATCTGTAATAGTTGTGGTTTAGTTGTTCAGGAATCAATTATGGATAAGGGTCCTGAGTGGAGAGCTTTTACACAAGAGGAGAAGAAGAGTAGAAGCCGCGTTGGCATACCAATCTCGTTTTCTGTTCATGATAAGGGCCTATCAACATCAATTGATAAAATAGATAGAGACGCTTTGGGGCGAAAGTTGCCGCTAGATTCTAGATTGCAGATGTGGCGCTTAAAGAAGTGGCAGATTAGATCGAGGGTTCACTCATCGATCGATCGAAACCTTGCTCAGGCAATGACTGAGATTGATAGGCTCTCAGATAACCTTGCTATTCCATTAGCTGTTAAGGAGAAAGCTGCGCTCATATATCGTAAAGCTCTTGAGCAGGGTTTTGTAAGAGGCAGATCCATAGCGGCTATCGCGGCAGCCGCCCTCTATGCCGCTTGTAGATTATCTGGAACGCCTAGAAATCTAAAGGAGATATCTGAAGCAAGCCTGGTTAGCAGAAAAGATATTGCGAGATGCTATAGGCTTCTACTACGGGAGCTTAATTTGACTATGCCAATAGTAGACCCATCAATCTATATATCAAAGATTGCTGAAAAGGCGAATCTGCCAGGGCACGTCCAAACACTAGCGCTTAAAATATTGAATGAGGTTAGGCAAAAGCGTATTTCCGCTGGTAAGGATCCTGTAGGATTAGCTGCGGCCGCTCTTTACATAGCGGCCCACCTAGCTGGCGAGAAGAGAACTCAGAAAGAAGTTGCTGACGCTGCTGGTGTTACGGAGGTTACTGTTAGAAATAGGTATAAGACCCTGAAGAAACAATTAAAGATAGAGATACCAGATTAAAAACTTTCTCTTTTTACTGTTTTTGTTATGTTTTGCTGTCAAGCAAAGGATTACTTTTCTTTTTTTATTTACTGCACTTCAATATTCTCTTTCGGATAACCTATTTGGATCAGGAATTGGTAGGCTTTTTCCCTCTGATCTCCTTGGAGCATTATCTGTCCATTTTTAGCCGTTCCACCACACGCGCAAAAAGATTTCATCTTCTGCGCAAGCCTTCCTAAATCTACCTCCTTACTGTTCAAGCCCTCAATTAAAGTTATTGTCCTCTTAAACTTTCTAGTTTCCAATCGTATCTTAATTTTTTGCTGTTCTTTACTTATTTCCCCGCAAATACATATGTCTCTAGGAAGCCCACATATAGGGCATATATCCGCCATTACCTTTGCCTTAACTCCTCCCGGGTGTATCAATCAATATACGTGTCTGGGGGAATATTTAAAATTTTAGGAAAAAAGGAAAAACGTTTTCTCCACCATATTTAAATTTTTTTAATCATTCTTGTCCATTTTCCGAAGGATATGCTTTCGATAAAACCTTTCTTCTTATAAAACTCCTTTGCGGAGAAGTTTTTCACACCAACCCATAGTCCAACAAGATCCCGCCTCCTATCCTCCGCGTATTCTATTGCCCTTTCAAGCAGGGCGCTCCCTATACCCATTCTCCTATAATTTGGGTGGACGAATATCTCGTGTATCTCGCCTAAAACTTCACATTCAAAGGGACTGAACCAGTTGGTATCGCATGCAATAAAGGCTACTGGGTCACCTAATTCTGCCACTAGGAAGCCCTCTGGATCTCTTTTAAGGAGCCACTTAAAATAATCTTTTATGTCCCTATTCCCAACATATGCGTATTCTTCAAGACCTCTATATGACAGTTTATAAAGTTTAACGAAGACCTCAAGGTCTTTCAACTCAACTCTTCGGATATGCATCTAATACGCACGCGCAAACAATATTTATCTCATTCGTGCTTAAAAACTTCTCGATAAGTCTTCAACTTTGTTGAGGAAACCAGTAAACATCAAGTCTCCTCCTGGAAGGGGAGAAGAAGTTGGCGCCCTTCATTTTCAGTTACCTCAGAAGGATTGGGTATAAAGCCTTTATAAAGGGTCAACGTCCTTACTCATCTAATAGAAACTTTATCACTGCTTCACATATGGATACCTTCAAGGTTTTGGAGTTGCCCTCTTTAGCGATGAGGAAGGTGATGGCAATAAGTCTAGAGATTATTGTAAAGTCTATAAGCCAAAAATGGCTAATGTTATGGAGCCAACGAACATGACTATAGCAAGCCTCCAGTATGGTGGGTTAGATTTAAAGGTCGAGGCTAGAGGTAGGACTTCACATGGCGCTTTTCCGGGGGAGGAATGAGAGTGCAGCAGAGAAATGTATAGAAATGGTAAGAAAACTCATTGGAATCAACGAACTCAGGGCTTAATACAGCATATTAAGGGCGGGGCATAGAAGATTTTGTGATATCGGAGGAGTGCGAGGCTGCATAAAAATATTCTTTAAGCCAATTAACCGCTATGGACGTATTATCAAGGGTTAGGGAAATCTTATGTTCTGAGAACCTTTAAAGATACTTATATATATAGCTTTATGATCAAAAAGAGACCCAGGCTTCTCGGAGAGACTATGCGGTCACCTGGTTATAAGGTTGAATATGCTGAAATGACGTCATGGACAGATGAGGTTAATCTTCATGAAATGGCTGGCTGTGATACGGCTATATTTGGGCCGGTAAGCTACATGCTTGTCATACTAAATGGGAGAAGACGAAGAGAGATAAGAGACGCTGAATTATAATTTTGTGGGGTTTAACATGATGGAGGCAGATATAGTTATACGCGGCTGCTTGGTGCTCACTATGGGAAAGATTGATGTTATAGAGCGAGGGTTAATCGCCATAAAGGATGGAGCAATAATCTATGTGGGGAGGGAGGATGAGGCGCCAAACTTTAAAGCCGATGAAGTAATTGATGGGCGCGGAAAGATCGCTATGCCAGGCTTAATCAACTGCCACACCCATGTTGCGATGACGCTCTTTAGGGGCATAGCAGAGGATGTAGAGTTAGGTGTCTGGCTTAGGGAAACAATATGGCCGCTTGAATCTAAACTTAAGCCCGATGACGTATACTATGGCGCTTTACTAGGCTTCATCGAGATGATCAAAAGTGGAACAACATGCTCATTAGACATGTACCTTTATGAAGATATGGTCGCAAAAGCCGCTGTGGAAAGCGGAATACGATGTGTTCTATCTTCTGGGATATTTGATGTCGGGCATAAAATGCTTGGGAAAATACTTCTTAAAAAGGCTTTGTCCTTAGTTAAAAGATACCATGGGGGTGAAAAGGGTAGAATATATGTTATGCTTGGGCCGCACGCCGTTTATACCTGTAGCCTAGATACCCTAAGAAAAGTTAGTGAAGAGGCAACAAAACATAATATTGGCATCCATATCCACTTAGCTGAGTCAGAGGAGGAGACCATTAATATTAAGGAGACTCATGGGAAGAGTGAGGTGGAACTACTGAATGAGGTGGGTCTCTTAAGATCGAATCTAGTCGCAGCACATTGCATTCACCTCTCATCTGAGGACATATCTTTAATGGCTAAGAATAATGTTAAAGTCGTCTATAATCCTGTGTCAAACATGAAGCTCTCTTCTGGGATACCGCGGGTGAAAGATCTCCTGGATGCTGGTCTGATCGTCGGTCTTGGGACTGATGGGCCAGCTAGCAACAATTGTCTAGACATGTTCGAGACGATGAAGGTTGCAGCGCTACTTCAAAAAGCGTTATATAGGGATCCGCGAGTCCTCCCGGCTAGAAAGGTTGTTGAAATGGCAACTATTGATGGCGCTAAGGTCCTCGGTCTCAACAACATAATTGGTTCAATCGAGGTGGGAAAGAGGGCAGACATAATATTGATAGATGTTAATAAGCCGCATTTAACTCCTCTTCACAACGTCTATGCCACACTCGTATACTCGGCACGTGGAGGAGACGTTGACACGGTTATAATTGATGGAAGAATAGTCATGAGGGGGCGCATGATAAAAACCGTGGATGAATATGAAGTTATGAGAAGAGCAGCCGAAGTATCACAAGATCTACTTTCTAGAAAAGGATTAAAAGAGATTTTTTTGAGGATTCTGACAAAAAAGTGAAGGTAGATTATGGTCTCTCACCGCAGAGCGTTGCTATTCTTCTCCAATTATCTTCGACCCACCTCTGTAAAGCATTAAGCTCATGCTGGAACTCTGGCTGGAAGAGATGCGCAAACCTCCCCTGCATCTTTAAGAAATCGAGTAAGGGTTTTGGCTGTGGAACCTTTATGTTAAGCCTATACGTTCCCCTCTCAAACTCGTATATTGGCCAATATCTTGTTTGGACCGCTAGTCTAGCAATCTCTATGCTCCTTGATGGATCGAACCTCATACCAGTCGGACATGGTGAGAAGACGTGTATAACGGCTGGCCCATTAACCTCTAAACCCTTCCTAACCTTCGTTATATAGTCATTCCAGTAGGCGGGTGAGGCTGTCGCAGCATACTCTATGCCATGAGCAATACATATACCAATTAAATCCTTCTTGAACTCCGGTTTACCAGGAATCTTTCTTCCCGCCGGGCTTGTCGTTGTGGCGGCTCCATGCGGCGTCGCGCCTGACCTCTGTATACCTGTATTCATGTAAGCTTCATTATCATAGCATATGAAGAGAAAATCATGCCCCCTCTCAAGAGCCCCTGAGAGGGCTTGAATCCCAATGTCAAATGTCCCTCCGTCACCAGCTACCGCGATTACGTCAACATCCTTATCATATAGGCCCTTACGCTTAAGAACCTTATATGCAGCCTCTATCCCAGATGCCACGGCCGCGGTGTTCTCAAAGGCTATGTGGACATATGAGACCTTCCATGAAGTATACGGGTATGGGGTTGTCGAGACTTGAATGCACCCAGTAGCATTCACGATCACCGTCGGCCTCCGTAAGGCCTTCATGGTCATCCTCATTATTGTTCCAGCTGCGCATCCAGCGCAGAGCCTATGACCAGATGTAAAAAGCTCTTCCGCTGGCAGCTCATGAAGCTTAACCATTACTCCCTCACCCCTATAAACTTAATATACTCTCTTACTCTCCCAGACCTAGCTGTCTCTAATGTTTCCTCGAAGATACTTCTAATTTCCATCGGGGTTATGTCTCTTCCACCCAAGCCATAAACACAGTTAAAAACTTTTATGTCTTTTCCATGTCGGTATAATGTCGCTATTATATCGCTGCAAAGCGCATGGAAGGGTGCTCCGAAACTACATGCTCTGTCTAAGACGGCTACGGCTTTAACGTCTCCCAGAGCTTTAATTATAGACTCTTCTGGGAATGGCCTGTATACCCATGGCTTCACCACACCAACCTTCTTTCCTTCCTTCCTAAGCTCTCTAGCAACTACCTTAGCAGTTCCAGCGGTGCTGCCTAGACACAATACTGCTGCCTCAGCGTCATCCATAGCATAAGCCTCCACGAAATCATATCTCCGCCCAGACAATTTCTCATATTCCCTGTTAACTTCACGTATAACATTGTAAGCCTCTTTTAGGGCCTGAACCTGCTGGAACTTTACCTCAAAATAATAGTCTGGAAGGCATATTGCCCCTACAGTTATAGGCTTTGTAGGATCGATCGTTATAAGGGGCTTTCTTGGAGGAAGAAATCTTGCTACATCCTCATCCTCCAAGACAACAACGTTTTCTACGCAGTGTGAGAGTATGAATCCATCAATGTTGACGCTTACCGGCAAAAGAACTCTTGGATCCTCAGCTATCTTAAACGCTTGTATGGTCCAGTCGTATGCCTCCTGAGAGTTTTCAGAATATATTTGTATCCAGCCGCAGTCCCTCGAGCCCATCATATCTGAGTGATCGCCATGAATGTTAAGTGGCGCTGAGAGGGCTCTATTAGCAACCCCCATGACTATCGGGCACCTAAGGCCTGAGGCTATATATAGCATTTCATGCATTAATGCTAAGCCTTGGCTCGCTGTTCCAGTAAAGACCCTTGCACCAGCTAAGCTCGCGCCTATACAGGCTGACATTGCGGAGTGCTCGGATTCAACACAGATGAATTCGGCATCCATCTCACCATCATAAATATACTGGCTTATCACCTCAACCATTATGGTCTGTGGCGTTATTGGGTAAGCTGCTACAACATCCACATTACATTGTTTAACAGCATAAGCCACTGCTTCATTGCCCGTTAAACCCATAACTTTAGCCATAAATTGTCTCACCTCTTCTCCTCAACCATTAAGATGCATTTTACTGGACATTCGTTTGCGCAGATTCCACAGCCCTTACAATAGTCATAGTTTACGTCAATGTATTTTTCAAGCCTAACTATAGCCCCGTCTGGGCAGTATATCCAGCATAAGAGACAATTAACACATCTCTTCTGATCTACCACTGGCCTAAAGGCTCTCCAATCCCCAGTTTTATACTTCATCGCCGAGCCAGGCTCAAGTAAATAGCCCCCTATCGGTATATCCTTCCATCCCAGCTTTTTCTCTCCACTCAATCTCCTATAGCCTCCTCATAGGCCCTCTTTATTACCGCAACATTTTTCTCGCCAATGGTTCCAGGGAACCTTTCCATAACAACTTTTGTTAGGGAATCCATTGTGACCAATGGCGAAGCTTTTATGAGGGCGCCCAGCATAGCCGTATTATATATTGGTCTGCCAAGAACCTCAAGCGCTATCTTCATTGCGTTCACCGTATAAACACTTATATTGTTTAACCTAAGAATACTCTTCAGCTCGCTTGGACTCTTATCTGAATGTGCCACGATTAAGCCTTTAGGGGATAAACCAGCAGCAACGTCAATCTTGCCAATAAGCGTTGGATCAACGACAACCACTATGCTAGGGCTATATATTTGACTATGTATAAGTATTGGTTCATCAGATATCCTGGTATATCCGGTTACTGGAGCTCCTCTTCTCTCTGGGCCAAACTCCGGAAAAGATTGAACATATTTTCCATCAAGCAGTGCTGCTTGGGCAAGTAACCGGCTGATCGTTACTATTCCCTGGCCGCCCCGACCGTGCCAACGGATTTCAACAAGAAACACTCTCCCCACTCCTTACGAAACATTCAGTTTACTTAAATAAGGACGAATAAATAAATATAATCTTCTCAATTTTTTAACTAAAATAAAATTAAGACAAACATTTATAGCCCTTTTTCTATAACAGGATCTCTTATGTTAAATCGCCGCACACACATTTAATCTCGTAGAGTACTGCTAAAATTTCGCTAAAATTTTCTCCTGTTTTAGCAGATATAAGCGGTATTCTCTTTGGCGGAAAGAAAGATTTTAATGCCCTTAAAATCTCCATGTCCATCTCCTCTTTAACGCTGGAGGGGCGTCCTTCAAGGAGACTTTCCGGTTTTCTAACGAGTTCCTCAATCCTGCTTACTTCCTCTCTAGACAAGAGATCAATCTTATTCAGTACGGCTATGGTCTCTGTTCCAAGAATATAATATGCTGCTAACGCGTATAGGAAGAAGCCCACCAGATTCCTTCGTATAGCCGGGAGATCCCCGATGAAAAGGCAGCACGCGTCCTCAAACTTGCTGATAATTATTCTGCCAGTATCCCTGAAGAGGAAGGGCTCCAGCTGCCCGGGGGTATCGAAGAGAATATAATCCGCATCTTTAAAATCCGGCAAATCTATTTCAGCCAGCCTACTCATAGCCTCAAGCATTGCGCCGTTTGGGCCAAGATTCTTTTCCCGCATTATACTCTCTAAAGTAAATAGTGATCTTACATCGAAGTCCGGCTCATAGCCTAGATCCAAGACCCCAGGATCTAAATTTATTGTCCTAACTTTATAACCCTCATTAATTAAGTATGCCGAGAAGTTTCTGACGAAGAGGGTCTTTCCGGAGCCCGCGGGGCCGAGAACAAATATATTCATTTTTTCAGCCCAGCCATTCTAAGATTTTCTGCTACCTTTATTCGAGGAAGATAATGAAGCATCACTTTTTAACTATTTCTCAACAACTAGGCTTAGAGCATAATTAGCCTCTCTAATCCTTTTAAAGCCAGCGAGTCGGAGGCGCTTCACAATACCCTTTAAATAGTTCTTTCCCTGCTTCTCCCCAGGCCTTCCAACATAGTGAAGCATCCTTCCTCCCTTTTTAAGGACTCTGAAGAGATCCTTATAGAAATCGAGTGAATAGAGTTCTGGGGCAATACTTATTCTCGGTGGGTCATGTATAATAAAGTTAAAGTATTCATTATCAAACTCTTTTATAACTTCTGTTGCATCGCCAATCATGATCCGAATTTTCTTATCCTCAAAGAGAGACTTTGAGTATGGGTTCTGTTTAGCGATAAATATAACATTCTCATCCTTCTCAATAGTCACCACCTCCTTAACGCTTCTGGCTCTAGCCGCTAGGATGGCAGTATACCCTAAGCCAGTGCAACAATCAAGGACTGAGCCATATATCCTCCCCAAAGCCTTAATCTTCAGTATAGCGTCGGTTCTTGGGTCAACTTCATCAGCCCTATGCATACGTATCCCAGATATTTCGAGAAAGGGCCAGGTGCCAGTCTCAACAAGCCTATAAAATTTCCCAGTCTTCTCGCAATAAAATTTTACTATAACTCTCTGATCCCCAATATTATCAAACAAGTTTATTCTAACCCTAGATAAAAACTAAAAAATATTTATAATTATAATTTATATTGTTCACCCGGCTTAAGCAGAACAACCCTTATCTGCGGTGAAGATGCTTCAACCTTCCTCCTAAATTCCTCTGGGTTAGTGTCCCACCTGTGCATTGGGATAACAACTTCTGGACTTATTGCGATGGTTGCCTCGGCCGCTTCAGGGTTATCCATAGTATATGTGCCGCCGCTTGGGAGTAATGCAAGGTTTATCTTTCGATCCTTAAGTTCCTTCATCTCCGGGATGAAGTCCGTATCCCCAGCATGATAGATGGTTTTTCCATCAATCGTTATTAAGTATCCTACGCCGAAACCCTTCGGGTGAAAGGGCTGGCCCGGAGCTCTGAACCGCTTGAAATTATATGCGTGGACTGCTTCAATCGTAACCTTATCCAACGTAATCTTTTCACCAGGCTTAATAACTCTAACGTTTCCACCTATTTTCGGAGCACATTCCTCCGGCGCGACAACAATTGTATCGCTCTTACGTATCTTCTTAATCTTAGACAGATCACAGTGATCATAATGCGAGTGCGTTACAAGAATAATGTCAGCCTTATCTACATAATCCCCCTCGTATGGGTCAACGTAAATGCTTTTTCCATCAAAGATTATCTGAAAACTCGCATGACCATGCCATTTCACTAACACGCTAGCCATATTAACCTCACCATCTCCTCCTTCAACAAATTGTTGTAGATCTTACTCAAATAATTTATTCTCCACTAACCAATATAATACAAGGAAAAACATATTAAAAGCTGTGTATTACATTTAAAAATGGGGCCCTGGTAGTATAGTCAGGCCTAGTATAGGCGGCTGTCGCCCGCCTGACCCGGGTTCAAATCCCGGCCAGGGCGCCAGCTCTCCGGGTCCAAATCCCTTACACTCCTTTTTAAATCCAGAAGTAACGAGTTTGGCATGAAGAGTGGGATTCACGATCATAAGGAGAAGCTTGAGCGGCGCAGGTGGATCATACCCTTTAAGATGCTTCATCATCCAGTCCAATAGGAGCCTTAAGCTCAACGCTCCTAACATTTATCGTTAATAGCTTGCTCGGCATAGAACTTGTCTCAACTCCCTATCACAGCCGCGTTAACCACGACCTTAACATCATCAAGCGGCAGCATTTCTGACTTAACTCTATTGTCCCTCTCACCTCTCTTTATATTGAACCATGAGACCTCAGGCGGCACTAGCGTATTACACCCGCAGCCACCATACTTAGCGCACTGAATCAGCTTCCTAGCGACTAGCTTTAAGTCCTCCTTAATTGACGACTTGTAGGGCTGATCGCTTACTAGACTATCACGCGCTCAATCATACGCCTATCAGCCATAGTTGGGTCAAATGGGCAGTTCCTCACCAGCATACATAGGAGGTTAGCATACTTGGTAACCCTGCTAACTGATAATACAAGAGCGCTCAAATAATAGTAATAGGCTGCTGTTCTCCAGCTGGTTGATTCCCTCCCCAGCCCTACGAAGCCTACTAGCATAATAATGTATATCCGCAGTTACATTAAACTCTGTAGCTGAAGATTTAAAAGTTGGGCTTATGTTAACCGCACCAGAACTAGGGGTATTGGTGCGGCCGCCGGGATTCGAACCCGGGTTACCGGCGTGGCAGGCCGATGTCCTAGACCAGGCTAGACGACGGCCGCTTTACTATCTACTTCTTACGTTAAGATTTTTCTAATATTAATTTTTTGCTTATTCTTTTTATGAAAATCGTTATATTTTTATGTAAAAAAGTACACAGTATTGTAATAGATTAAATGGGGGATCTGGATGAAGATAAGTGCTAGAGAGATAGCTCTAATAAGCGTCTTCTCAGCTCTGCAGATAATTGTCTCTAGGCTTCCTGGGATTCCAATATTTGGTTTGCCTAATAGTAAGATAGAGCCGCAAATCATCCTTATGTCAGCTATTGGGATAATTCTTGGACCATGGGTTGGTGGGCTAACAGCCTTTATAGGTAACTTCATTGCATGGCTTATCCCGACAACCACTTTCTTTGGGATGCTAATGCTACCGACTGTACCAATCGGCGCAATAGTATGTGGTGCTCTTTCTAGAGGAAATAGTAGATCGAATTGGAAAATAGCAGCTGTAATACTAGCACTTCTAAATTGTCTCTGGTATCTCTCTCCACCGGGTCCTTTAGTGCCGTACTATCCAATTCCACATTTACTAGCATTAGCTCTTGTACTTGCATTCAGAAACAGAATATACGGATATATAAAATCTGAAAGCAAGAGAAGGATTGGCGCGGGGGTGGTGATCGCGAGTTTCAGCGGTTTGATGGCTAATCACATGGTCGGAAATTTAATCTTCATTGCATCGGCGCACTGGTTTATTCAGCTTAAAGGTATAAAGGACGCCATTGCCAGCATAGGCTTCTTCTGGCTTACATCAGGTTTACCAAAAGTTGATCCAACGGGATTAGGAACAACATTTGCGGTATTCTTTCCTATATCCATCATAGAAAGGACAATATTAACAGCGATTTCCTCTATAATATGTGTTGGAATACTTTATACATTGAGGAGGAGCAACCTAATTAGGCTCTAAGACTCTGAAAAATTTATACACATCCTCTTTTTTAAATTATTTAAGGGTTTT
>JAGTQD010000018.1 GCA_018396405.1 Candidatus Bathyarchaeota archaeon | reverse complement strand
AATACACGAGAAGCCAAACAACTCGCACATAAAAGCCCTCCAGAAAAATCACTATATTTAAAGCGTTAAAAGTTTATTGGATACGCTTCTCAAAAGTTTACTGGTTCCGAATGGTTTTTCTTCACGAAATCAGTAATAATGACAGCTATCCTCTTGAGTTTAAACATGAATTAAGACAGGCTGGTAGCAGCTATGCTGATAGCATCATCCCATAAGAGAACTCACCATACATTTAGTAAACGTCTAGCGTGAGGGCACTAATATAACAATAGCAATCTTTAACTGCTAGATCGAAAACAAATTATTATTGGTGCCCAGACCATGGGAAATAAATCCATTAAAAAAATGAAGGGCACCAGAACTAGGGGTTTGGGGCGCACCCCCCGCACCAATTTACCAGTAAAAATTTATACCACTAAATTAACATCTATCCCTCGTTGATAGCATCTATCTTATATTGGTGGGAATAAAGCTGAGACTATTAAGGAGAGAACCATCTACGTTTTATCTGCCTTCAATTTTTTGATGGCTTCAACTGTTCTATTAGCCACATCTTTATTCTGTCGATCTTTAGGTCCATTTCTTTAATCGTGTGGGAGACAATAATTGTCTCCGCTGATTTGTACCCTTGCCCCTCCAAGATCTTACTCATACACTTACGATCACACCCCTCAATGGCGATAACTCTGTTAGGGTTTTCCTTAACCATCTTGACATCCTCCTCAACACCAGTTACGAACGCTGGTAGGCAGAGGAGCAGAGTCTCGTTTGGCAAATCTTGTCCACGACAACGTAAGCCGCTTGCCGAGATATGTGCCAACAGTCTGCCCGACACCAGAGCATGGAATTATTACAAACTTACCTAAGAACTTATGTTTTTCTATATTATTCTCCCTTAACATGCTCTGTTAGACCTTATTTGTGCGCGCAAGCTTCTGATATATGCTCTTACAGCGTCTATGAGCGTCACCAAGGAGAGCGTGATGAAGAGGATTAGTATTGCTGTCTGGACGTAGGCTGCCATTACTCTTGTAGGTAATAGTTCATGGAGGATTTTTATGGTGGCTCCGTGGATTGATGCTGAGACGAAGACTAGCACTGGCCAGAATGTCACTAGCCCATAAATTGGTCGTCGCTTCCTGAGAACGTATGCTGTGGTGCCGTTAGACCTATTGATGCCATAAGCTGATCGCACACCCCAAATGTTGGCGGGATCCATATCTGTGACTCGAAAGTTCCCAAATATCCTTGAGAGATTGTAGGCTATTACTGGCTGGAAGCCTATCATCAGCAGTTTACACTCACACGGTAAGCTTGAAGCCAAGCGCCCAGCGATTTTCCCAATTTTCCTATCACATAAATCCGGTCCCTCATCCCTACAATGAATAGTATTTGTTATCAATCCATAGGTAGCATTTGCAATGGCAACGAAAATAGCTCTATTCTTGTCCATAGTCAGTCCTTTAAATTTCCCTATAAATAGAATGGTTCATCCGTATAAACTTGTCCATATGCTTGGCTAAGGTCTCATTTAAAATTTAGATGCCCCGTAAAAACTAAGCCTTTCATCGAATAAGTATCTTAGGCATAACAGATTTAACACTTTTTAACAATTAGGGAGAAGAGACCGATAGACGTAGCGCCCCTCGATAGCTTGAAGGAAGCTAGTGTTTTTGCTGCTTGCAGAAAACACGAGAGTTATACTGGTTACGTCTCTTTCAAGAACCAGTTTCCATTAGCAATCCTATGCCTGAGGTTAATGTCGCTCAAGACCAATAAAGTAAACTAAAAAGAGCTTGCTGTAAAATTACAAAAAACAAATAAATTCTATTGTTTATATAAAACTAAAATAGATAAGTTGGGTGAGAAGTATGAGCGAAATAGTTACAAAAACACTATATGATCTTTTGCGTGACCCTGAATATGGAAGTATTTACGCTGAGATTCTTAAGTTCTGCCGTGAACCAAAAACGAAGGATGAGATAGAGCGGTTTGTCCTTGAAGATCTCAAAGCCACATATGAGAAGACAAAGGTTTGGCCAGCATATTTTATCTGGGAGCTAGAGAAGGCAGGTGGACTCCGCTGGGAAGGAAAATGGAAGACCACTGAAATGGGCTTAAAATTAATTAGCTAGGAGAGCCTTACCCTCTACACGATATTTACTATTTATTCTGAAATTTTATTTCTAAATCTTTTCGAGATAACCTTTAATTATTAGTGTTATCTTCTTTATTCTTAATGGAGATTTTAAGCGAGACCAAGAGCTTATGTCCTTTTTGCCTAAATTCTATTCCAGCCAAGATTGTTACCGATGGAAAACGGGTTTATATGAAAAAGAATTGTGGGGAGCATGGAGCTATAATAGCTCTGCTTTGGAGTGACCTGAACCTATATAAAAGATCCCTAAAATTCTCTAGAATGGGCAAAAAACCAAATGAGATTTATATTAAAGAGACTGAAAAGGGATGCCCATTTGATTGCGGTCTCTGCCCCTCTCATAGGCAGCATACATGTTTAGCAATATTTGAAGTTACAGATGGGTGCAATTTATTATGCCCAGTATGCCTTGCCGATTCACAGGAAAAACCATCTTGGAATCCCTCAATGTGGGAGATAGAAGAGATCCTTAAGAACCTTTTAAGGTTCGAGGGAAGGCCTACGGCGATTCAGTTCTCTGGGGGAGAACCTACTATTAGAAATGACTTGGTTGAAATCGTTGGATTAGCTAGAGACTTAGGCTTCAAGCTTATTGAAATAGATACTAATGGAATAGAGATTGCGAGAAACCCAACATTAGCTAAAGATTTAGCTGACAATGAGATTAGTGGAGTATATTTACAGTTCGATGGTTTAACACCGGAGGTCTATCGTGCAATAAGGGGAAGAGACTTAATGAAAATTAAGGAGAAGGCGATTGAAAATTGTAGAAAGGCAGGTTTGAGCGTAACTCTGGCGGTAACTCTTATAAGGGGCATTAATGACAGTCAGGTATGGGATATTATTAAGTATGCTATTAAGAGAAGGGTGATAGGAGTTAATTTCCAGCCATTTGCAGCCCTTGGAAGACACCCACAACGAATATTCGATCCAATGAACAGGGTCACCATAAGCGATGTTCAGATGAGCATTGAGGAAGGAAGCGGTGGGAAAATAAGATCCACCGACTTTATCCCAGTTCCATGCCCAGATCCGAGATGCTCATCACTCCTCTATGCATATTTTAAAGAGGATGGGGATCTTTACGTCCTAACTAAACTAGTTGATATAGAAGATTTAATAAATAAATACTCATTAACTAACAGATTTGTGGATTTCGACGATATTTTAAAAGCGATCTCGGACGAGCTTAATATCTCAAGAGAGTTTGCAAGGAATCTTAGGCCGCAATCTGCAGGCTCATCTCTCAGAATACTGCTTGAATACTTAAGGCCGGAAGGATTTTTCTCGGTGGGGTGCCACTTTGCTCAAGATGCCTGGACGGTGGATCTTGAAAGATTAAGTAAGTGCTGCGTCCATGAGATTAGAGAGAACGGTAGACTCATACCATTCTGTCTATATAATATAACGTCAGTTGATAAGAAAAAATTGTACAGGTCTATCTTTTAAGTTATTTGGAGCTCAACTGGTATTGGTGATTGACTGCTTATACAGGCTAGTATCGCGTTAAAGTCAGGGGTCTCGCCAGAAAGGTTGAGCTTGCCGCCGGAGAGCTTGACTATGCAATTTTTTGCACATTGCTTAAATGTTACAACGAATGTGGCGAAAACCATCGGCTCCAGCTTAGGCTCAGTTGTTATCTCATAATCTTTTTCTCCAACTTTTCTGACGATTATCTGAAGCTTCGGAGGTAAAGATGCTCTTGGCAGAAATATCATTGCAAACCCCCAGCAAATTTACCTAAGTTTAGGTATTAATAAGATTTAAATCTTTCTGAGAATTGCTGAATAATAGTTCCAGAGAATTCCGAATCTAAATATCCTCAGAAAATTAAAATTTAGGTTTGCTCAAGTTATGTATGAGCGAGTGTTTAATATGACTACTATTAAGTTTTGTGTTCCAACAACATTTGAGAGTTCTTTTCTAGAGAGGATAAACGGGTTAAACGAGAAGTACCGTGACACTGGATCCCGTGTTTATGAGATTTATGGCTCATTTAAGTTTTCCATTCTTGGGACTGGTTGGCCTGCAACAATTCTCCCACACGTTGATGAGGATAGGTTTGCTCAGCATGTAGAGGAGGCTCATGCTTATGGGATTAGGTTCGCCTATACATTAAACCCTGTATGCATGGGTCTCGCCGAGTATATGGAGGAGGGGAGAGCGGCCCTAAATGACCTTTTAAGGAAACTTTTAGAGTTTAAGGTTGATACGCTTATTATCGCTATACCATACCTTATTGAATATGTAGCAAAGAATTTCCCGCAATTCGAGATTAACGCTTCATCTCTATGCTATATAGATTCTTTAAACCGGGCATTGATATATGAGAGTTTAGGGGCCACGAGACTTACGCTAAGTGAGGATCTTAATAAATCTTTCAAGTTGCTCAAATTGATAAGAGAGAAATGTAAAGCTAAGCTGGAAATTATAGCCAATAATGGCTGCTTACTAAGATGCCCATTTAGAACATATCACAATACTATAACAGCCCATGTATCACAGTGCCCCATAGATGATCCAATAGGATTCACCTATAAGCCCTACCCATTTATGCGGTGCACCCTCAAGAGGTTAAGTGATCATAAGGAGATCCTCAAGGCGCCATGGATTAGGCCTGAGGATATTAAATATTATGCCCAAATAGGCATAGATTATATTAAGATAGCCGGGCGAGGCTTGCCAGCAGATGATCTATTAAAACTTATTGAAGCCTATCTCGCCGGGAGGTATGATGGCGACATATATGCCCTCATCGACAACTCCTATATACACTTTTGCTGGAATATGTTCGATTTAAGTGAGGAGCCCCTACCTCTATTGAGAATCTCGATTGACAATCGATCACTCGACGGATGGTATGAATACTTTATAAAAAATGACCCACCATGTATAATTGGCTGCGGTGACTGTAATTATTGTGGAGAGATTGCAAAGAGAGTTGTTAAAACTGATTTAGAGATTGAGAAAAAATATATTGAGAGGATAAAGCGGATGATAGATAAGATTACATCAATTAAACCGCCCATAGTAATAAGGCAGACAGAAGAGGGAAGAGTCGTAACCTATATTTAAGAAAAGGTTGGGGTTGCTAATGAATAATAATTCTCTTAAATTTATCCTTGATGAGTGTATAGAATGCCGATTATGCGTTGAAGAATGCCCATTTTTATCAAAGTATTCTTTAACGCCAAAAGATATTGTTAGGAGACTTCTGGGGGGCATAAACCAAAACAAAAGATATATTATGGAGTGCCTTTTATGCGGCCTATGTAGAAGTGTTTGTCCGAAAAACCTTGATTTCCCCTCAGTAATTTCTTATGCTAGACAACTCTTCTCAAAAAACATAATCGACGAGATATATTATAGACTTTTCATGCCGGATGATCCTCTCTTCTTCCCAAAAGCCTACAAAACATATAAGGGAATAAATTACAGCATCCCTGAAAACGGCTCTTTTGAGTATATTTTCTTCCCAGGTTGCTCTATGTCATCTTACTCTCCGGAGGCCGTTAAGAAGATCTATTGGAAACTCGTAGAAAAGCTTTGTAACGTTGGGTTCACCGATTTATGTTGTGGTAAACCATTAGCGGACATAGGCTTAATTGAAGGATCCTCAAAGTGGCTTCTGAAATTAGAAAACTACTTTACAAAGCATGAATGTAGAAATATAATAGTTGCGTGTCCGATGTGCTATTATCACCTTAAACATTCTCTTCCCAACATATACAAAATTTTAACCATATATGAGATTATGGGCGAAACGTTTACTGAAGAGATGAGCATCTCAGACCTAAAGGTAACTATTCACGATAGCTGCCCAGATAGATCTGAGGGTATCTTTGCCACAGAGGTTAGAAACCTACTTAAAAACTATAAAATTATAGAAATGAAGCATTCAAGAGAGAAAAGTTTATGCTGCGGCGCTGGTGGGATGGCCTCTATTGCCGACCCGAATCTCACATTAAATCTTTCATCAAAGAGGGCTGAAGAGTTTTACTCAACGGGTGCGGATTTAATGGTGGTCTATTGCTATACTTGCGCACAAATTTTCTGGAGCACGCAACCAAGCATCCAGACTAAACATGTTTTAGACCTAGTATTAGGAACACGGGATTCCTCGGAGGATATAAAAAGTGGTGAAGTGGGTAATCTAATTGCAAAATTTTTGATGGAGCATATTTAGCCTAGAAGGCTTTTTCAAGTATTGCGCACCCATATGCCCCATATGCCCCGTAGGCCGTGAAGATCCCGATTTTAAGGTTCTTTTTCGCCTGCCTCTCTCCAGCCTCTCCCCTTAGCTGCCTAAATAATTCATGTATCATCATAAAGGCCTGGCTCATCACCGCCTCTCCAAATGAGGCTGTCCCACCACTTAGATTTACAGGAAGTCTACCAGTATGCTCGATCTCTCTGTTCTTTATCAGCTTGTCGGTTTCCTCCCTCTCCCAGCCCATTATCTGATCTATCCAGTTTATCGTGTGGAAGCAGCTTGTATCATGACATTCTATAATGTCTATATCTTCGGATGTTATGCCAGCCATTTTATATGCCTTTTCGATAGGTAAGCGCCATTCCGTGAAGGGTTTCTCAATATTCATCGTTGAAAAGACTCTCAGCCTTGGCATGGGTTCGCCGTAAATTGGCCCGCCCACGGTGGAAGCTGCTATTTTTACTGGTTTATTAGTTATCTTCTTTGCCTTCTCCATCTCAGTAACTACCACAGCTCCGCCGCCAGAACTCGTTGCGCATATCATATAAAGATGCAAGGGGTCGCAGACAACTGGTGATGCCAAAACATCCTTAGCAGCGAAAATTCTCTTGTATCTTGCATAGGGGTTCAGGGCACCATATTTGCTGTGTATCTCTTTCACTAACGCCATGAGCTCTTTTATACTCTCAACTGATTGGCCCATCTCATATGCTCGTCTACGAGCCCACATGGCCCAATAGGCCGGGTTTGTCGCCCCAATAACCTTTATTGCAGCAGCATATGGGTCTGGGTCAAGAACGGATTGACCTGGCAAATAGAAGCCTCGTGGAGAGTTGTCGATGCCTGCTACAAGCGCCGTTTTTATTGCTCCAGTCTTTATTAATGAGTCGGCAAGGGCAAAAGCTATGGAGGCACTTGCACATGCGGCGCAAACATTAATGCACTGAGCCCCTTTAACACCAATTCTCTCCGCAAGTCTGTGGGCAAAGTGCTGCGCACTAGTTGTTATGTAGGATGGGCTATCAAATGGTATTGCAGTAGTATTTGTGATTATGGCATCCAAATCACGCGGCCTCAAATTTGCTTCCCTAAGAGCTCTTACAGTAACCTCTGCTAACCTGTCTATCAGCAAAGGAGTTGGGTGACCGGCCTCAACCCACTCCATTATAGACGCGCTAACTATTGCACTCTCAGTCATCCTTCCACCACCGGCTCAAAAAAGTAACTTAAGTATATGTTTTCATTGTCCTCATAAAGTTTATCCACCTTTAACCTCATCTTCATCCCTATCTTTAACATCTTTTCATCCTCTACTTTAATCCTTCCAACAACAATCAGCCCCTCTGGCAACTCGACAGCACCGACAATATATGGGCCCTTATGATACTCAAATGGCTCCCGCAGGCTATAGGCATGAACTGTATATGTGTATAAAGTCCCCTCGGTGCTCAGATAGCATTGTTCTACGGGCACACTATGGTCGCAGTCAGGATTATTGCAGACGCTAGACTTAGGAAACTGCATACTACCGCAAAGTGGGCATCTTGTCGCTATTAACCTTGGATTCTCTGAGGGCCACTCAAAAAGACCCTCAATTATCGGAACAGATTTTTTCATATAACTCCCTTCCCTCTTTAAAGAAGATATTATTTTTTTAATATTTATTTTAAGCTTTGCTTTAGAACTAATTGTGGAAAAACCAAAGTAATAAATAGAATCTTCTTAGAAAAATATTTGGTGGTGCGGGAGGCATGAGTTCAACATTTAATCGAATTATATATGAGAAGAAGGATTCTGTTGCTTGGATTACCTTAAATAATCCAGAGCGCTATAACGCCCTTGACCTCGAAATGCGTAGAGAGATAAAACAGGCTTTAGAAGACGCAAGCAAAGATAGCAGTATCCTAGCGATCGTTATAAAAGGATCTGGAAAAGCCTTTAGCGCTGGAGGAGATATACGCGCTATGGCAGAGATGAAACCGCTTGATGTTTTAAATATGGCAAAAGAGGTTGGGACAGCGCTAGTTCTCTCCGAGATAATTAGGAGCGCTCCAAAGCCAGTGATAGCCGCGGTTCACGGATACTGTTTAGGCGCTGGTTTTGAGCTAGCTCAGGCATGCGATATAATAATAGCTTCTGAGGATGCTGTCTTTGGCCAGCCAGAAATAAATATTGGCTTAATTCCTGGAGGCGGCGGAACTCAAAGATTGCCAAGACTTATCGGCGAGAAAAAAGCTAAGGAGTTCATATTTACGGGAGAAAAGATTCCAGCAAAAGAGATGGAGCGAATGGGCTTAGTTAATAAGGTTGTTCCAGCAGATAAACTTATGGACGCCGTAAATGAATTTATTGCAAAGATTAAGGAGAAAAGTCCCATAGCCCTAGCGGCGGCAAAAGAAGCGATAAACGCATCTTTAGAACTAGGTTTAACTGACGGATTTAAGTATGAAGCGCAGATCTTTGCGCAATTATTTAGTACAGAGGATCAAAAAGAGGGGGCAAGAGCCTTTTTAGAAAAAAGAAAACCAGTCTGGAAAGGAAAATAAGGGATTTTATCTTTCCAATTTTTATCCTATAAGTGTCAATCCTCCATCTACGTATATTATTTGCCCGGTTATGAAGTCTGAGGCTGGCGAAGCTAGGAAGATGCATACGCCGACAATATCTTTTAAAGTGGCTATTCTGCCCAGTGGAATGCTTTCCAAGGCAACTTTCAGTTTAGCTGGGTCGCTTAGGCTTGGAGAGAAGCCAGTATCAACCCATGATGGCGCAATCGCATTTACATTAACATTATAGGGGGCCCATTCCGCCGCTAATGCCTTTGTTATCATATCTACAGCGCTTTTCGTGGTACAGTAGCCGAGGTTACCTGGCCATTTAGTTACCCTGATCCCCCTAACTGAAGAGAAGTTTATTATTTTCCCTCTTCTTTTTTCAATCATAACTTTTCCGAATTCTCTGCACGTAAGCATAGTGCCCTTAACGTTAATGTCGAAGAGCCTGTCCCATTCCTGAAGCGGAAAATCTACAGCCGGGGCCTTTGCATTATAGCCATGCGCATTTACTAGAATGTCAACGGTGCCATGTTTAGCTACAACCTCATCTCTAAGGCGCTTTACGCTTTCCTCACTTGTCACATCAACCTGCATTGCTGAAACCTCAGCCTTATAGCTCTCGCGTAATTCCTTAGCTATCTTCTCAAGTTCCTCTAGGTTTCTACTGGCTATTACGACCTTCGCGCCATACTGAATGAAGCCCTCGGCTACACCTTTTCCAATACCTCCTCTTCCACCTATAATTACAGCCACTTTATTATCTAGCCTAAATAAGTCGTCTAGCATTTCATCCACCTACTTTTTCTCAACTATTGCTACTACCCGAACCATTGAACCGTCCCCGCCAACCCATTTAAGCGGGAAGGCTGCTATAACGCATCTTTTGCCAGTAACCTTGTCTACCTCACCGCCAATGTTCTCTATCCCAAAGATCCCATGCGTATATAGGATTCTGTGGCATGGCTCCCAGTATGGGAAATCTTGATAGACATCTCTCCCAGTTATCTTCTTATAAAGGTCTATTAACCAGGGCTCGAGAGGCGGCATGCCGCCACCAGTCTGAACAAGCCGTGTGCCCAGCGGATGATCCATAGCCTGCAGGTCTACGCCAACGCCCTTAACCTTCTTTTTCACAAACCATTCAGCAGCCTCTTTATAGAGACCTGGCCCAAAACAGAAGTATCTAGTATAGTCTCCATAATAGTGGTGCCAGCCAGTATTAATTATGACTATGTCGTTCTCTTCTATCTTCGGCTCGGCTCTTTCAAGGTCCTCAGGAGTTATTATTTCCCACTCCTTTTTGGGAATCGATACAACTACTCCGTCTCCGATATATCGCTCTAATGGCATCTCATCGATGGATGGATATCCCTCCTCCACATGTAGAGGCGCATCCATATGCGTACCCATATGCATAGTATGCGTGAGTCTCACAGCGAGAACGCGATCATGTGCATGGGAACGAAGTCTCGAAGTCTCAATGCCCGCGGCTCCATACGGCCATGTTGGCGTTCTTTCGCTGATTGGATGGGACAAGTCGTATACTTCAACTTCCCTCCCAAATATTCTCACTATAGGCTTCCTTAAAGCATCTTCTCGAGTTCCTAGAAGCGCTTTGTCAAGAAAGCCGTGGAGATATGCTTCCATTAACTTTTCTTTTTCCTTCTCGCCAATCATATTAATCACTCCTCTAATAAGAAATAACGTTCATTAAATAATATAATCTTTATTTTATTCTAGCGTTTTCATATATAAGTCACGTAAGCGGTTATGAGAGTTAAAGTTTAAGGTTAAAGGAGCCCTGCTTAATTAAGAATTATCTTAGATTATAAACGAAAACATTATTACCTGCTTTATCTAAAGAGAATCAGAGATCACGGAGGGAGAATCATGGTTAAGTTGCCGCTGGAAGGAATAAGAGTCCTTGATTTTACACATGAAGTTGCTGGACCACATTGCGCAGCGCTTTTAGCGGACTTGGGCGCTGAGGTGATTAAAATTGAGCCGCCTAGGGGGGATCGGGCGAGATATTGGGTTGATATGCTGGAGACGGCATATATAGTTAACAACAGAAATAAGAAGGGAATAGTGCTTGATCTAAGGACTGAAGAGGGGAAGAAGATCGCTCTCGAACTAGTGAAAAAGGCCGATATCTTAATTGAAAACTTTGTTCCTGGAACAATGAAGAAGTTTGGATTGGACTATGAGAGCGTTAAGGCAATTAATCCGAAGATAATCTATTGTTCAATTTCCGGTTATGGGCAAACAGGCCCCTATTATCAGCGCCCAGCTTGGGACCCGGTAATAGAGGCTGAGTCTGGGCTTATGTCGATGACCGGAGATCCAGAACCATGCTTACCATCGAGGATACCTGCATCAATAGTTGATTATGGGACTGGAGCCTACGCAGCATTAGCGATACTCGCAGCGCTGATTTATCGGGAAAAGACTGGGAAGGGGCAGTATATAGATATATCAATGCTCGACGTCTCAGCGATGTGGGCTGGATACTGGATAGCATGGAGCTCCCTTACTGGCAAGATTAGGGAGAGAATGGGGTCAGCGGCACCCATCGGAGCGCCTTATCAAGTTTACAGGACTAAAGATGGCTATATATTTATAGCCGCCTACGAAGATGACGCATGGAAAAAACTTTGCGAGATTTTAAAAGCAGATCATTTAGTAAATGACCCTCTATTTTCAACAAGGGAAAGTAGAGCTAAGAATAGAGAAAAACTCGCTCAGGAGCTTGAGAAAATAACTAAGAACTGGAAGACAAAAGATCTAGAAAATGCTCTTGTTGCTGCTGGCATAGCATGCGCACCAGTTAACACAACATTAGACCTTCTAAATCACCCGCAACTACTTCACCGGGACATGATAGTTGAAATTGAATATAAAGGCAAAAAAGTAAAGATACCCGGTATACCTCTAAAGTTCTCAGAATTTAAGCTGGAAATTAAATCTCCACCACCAGAAATAGGACAGCATACAAAAGAGGTCTTGCGCGATCTGGGAATCCAATAGTGTTAACGCGCCATAAACTTAACAATTTTTCTTTTTGCTATATGTATTTTTCAAAATGCTCTTTTAATTTTATTCTTAGGTTAGAATCCTCAAAAATGGCGAATATAGGAGTAGAGCTGCCGAGTAGGTTACAATAAATGATGGTATAATATATCTATATACTTTGGTTATTGGACTCTTAAAATAGTCAACTGTGAAGACGAAGCATAAGTGGGTTGGCGCAATTATATACCCAAGGTATACACTAGCATATAGAAGGGCTGCGGATTTCGGCGAGAAAACCGAGAAGCTAGAAAGAATTGGAGCGGTAATGGCTACTGCACCTATTGGAGAACCCATTAGAAAACCCAAGCATACCGGAATAATCGTTAATAACAATACTTCACCTAGCACTCCATTCAGGATCATAGGCTTTAGCAGATCAACAATATTAATATTTTTTATAACATTTTGA
This sequence comes from Candidatus Bathyarchaeota archaeon, assembly GCA_018396405.1. Lineage (GTDB taxonomy): Archaea > Thermoproteota > Bathyarchaeia > Bathyarchaeales > DTEX01 > DTEX01. Next base: position 9,842 of record JAGTQD010000018.1, on the reverse strand, counting down.
AGCAGAAAAGCACCATAAGTGGCAAATACTACATCATAGATCCATAAATTCGACAGAGGCTTGATGAAGATTTTAAAGCTGGAGCGTGATGTGACAGCCAAGGTCATTAAGCCAATAAATGACGCTATTACGATATTAAGGCCTTGTTGGAACAGTATATGGTTTATTGCGCCCAAAATGACCGCCAGAAAAATTGCTATTAAGATGGGCAGAAAAGATAAGAAGAGAGTCCATTTCGAAACTTTTCTAAAAATTCCTGGTTTCTTATTCTCTGAAGAAGATTCCCTCAAACCTATTAAGTATCCAACCACAATCATCACGGCGATAACTGGCATCTGAAGTAAGATTATTGTGAGAAGCGGGATACGGGTCAAAGCGGCTGTAACTATGAGAGACTGGCTCAGCGGATATATTGGAAAAATAATATGTCTAAACCAAAGGTTAATGAAGGCTCTCTTATCTGAGCTTAGACCAAGGTTTTGGGATTCTGAGTCCACTATCGGTGCTGAGAGTAAAGCGCCTCCAGGAACTGGGATAAGACCTATTATGGCTGGAAGAAAAGACAATGTAAATTTCGGTCTTTTAGTAAGACTACTTAATCCCTCACTTAAAATCATAACTTCTTTCGTCTCCTTATAGAGATAACTGAACCAAGATGAAATAAAAGTCGCAATAATAATTAGAAGAGCAAGAATACCCTCTGGCACAAGTGGATCCACTGTGGCGTAAATTAATCTTGGGATACTAGACCAATCAAGCGCCAATAAAGCTAAAACTATAGGTGTCACTATTAATGCTATCCCAAGCCTTACTCTTTTATAGAGCATGATCCCCAGAATACAAAAAGATACTAGTATGGATAGAGGAGGATTAAGAACGCCCAAGCCGTCTGCCTCTCATATATGAAAGATAAAAACCACAATCTCATTTTTAACAGTTTTCTTCATTATTTTATCCAGCAACTAAGACCCATAAAAAACACCCCAGTAATTGAGGAAACACATTCTCACATAATACTTGTAAGTCTCCTAATTTTGTTTCGAAAATTTAATAAAAATTAAAATACCTAAACTTATTTTATGTGAATTAAAAATGGTTTTAGGGTGCTCGTAGTGGGAAGAAAGACAACTGTCTCTTTAATAAAATGTGATGTTGGTTCCTTGGCTGGACACCACGTAGTCCCTAAGCCAATACTTAATATTGCTGAAAAGAGGATGGAAAAGGCTAAGAAAAAAGGTCTAATAAATAGCTTCTATGTCTTTAACGTTGGCGATGACATAGAGCTCCTTATGGTGCATGATAAGGGTGAATTAAATGAGGAGATCCACCGGCTAGCCTGGGAGACCTTTCAAGAAGCTGCCAATAAAGCTAAGAAACTTAAGCTCTACGGGGCTGGGCAAGATTTATTAAAGGATGCATTCACGGGCACTGTTAGCGGGCTTGGCCCCGGTGTAGCGGAAATGGAGATTGAGGAGAGGGAATCTGAGCCAATAATCATCCTTGCTGCCGATAAAGCTGCCACCGGAGTCTTTAATCTACCACTCTTCAAGATGTTTGCTGACCCAATGAATACTGCCGGCCTAGTAATAGATCCAGCTATGATAGGAGGGTTCAAGTTTGAGGTTACTGATATTGCAGAGAACAAGAAAATAGTGCTGAAATGCCCAGAGGAGATGTATGAGCTCGTCGCATTGATAGGTGAGGTCAAACGCTACGTAATTTCAAGGATTTGGCGCGCAGAAGACAATTTAATATGCGCTTCCACTAGTATAACCAGTCTCACTCATATCGCCGGAAGATACGTTGGTAAAGATGATCCAGTCGCAATAATACGCGCCCAGCATGGTTTACCAGCGGTCGGCGAGATTTTAACACCGTTCATGCATAGTTATCTTGCAGCCGGGTGGATGCGCGGAAGCCACTGGGGGCCAGTGATGCCAGTCAGTTTAAGAGATGCTAAGTGCACGATCTTTGATGGCCCGCCGAGGATAGTCGCCCTTGGCCTTCAAATAGCTGACGGAAAAATATCTGGAGACGAAGAGAATAAACCTTTAATTGCAGACCTCTTTGATGATCCAGCCTTTGAGTTAGCGAGAAGAGAGTGCTTGGAATATACTGTGATGTTAAGGCGGATGGGCGAGTTCGAGCCGGCCCGTTTAAGCAGTGAACATATGGAGTACACCGCGATAGCGCAAATAATAGGTAAATTTAAGGATAGATTTACACTAAAATCTGAGAAATAAAAGTTGAGTAGGATGCGCCACAACCATATTTGCCATTTTATCTCTTTATTAATTGATTAAATCCTTGCGCCCTCTGTCTTACTGGGATTGTGTTGGTGACTAGAAAATTTGATGGAAAGTTTGCATAAAGATAGGAAAGAGTTGGTGTATAATAAAGCCTAAATCTTCATCTGAATAGTAGTTTTGTTTATAATTGGAAAATATCTTAACTGTAAAGTAGCGTAAGGTGTGCTGGTGTAATCTCCATGACAAACCTTGATGAAAACGCCAAAGAGAGACTAATTATATGTCTGATGGGGCGGGAGCAGCTGTATAGCTTCTTAGGGAGGATATATGAAAGAGAAGCTGATGAACTAGTGATCAAAGAGTGCGTTATGCGCAAGGAATTATTTCTAAAATGTAAATTGATCGAAGGCATAAATTCTGATATAGTGGAAGGCTTCATGCAACTATATGAATACTTTAACGAGATAGATGAAAAGAATTTAGATGAAATCATGTTGGGACTCGCTGTTGACTATGCGAACCTATTTTTGGGAGTTAAATATTTCCGTGAGAAAAAGGGAATACCACACCCCTCAGAATCAGCCTATCTAAGCGGTAGCATGCTCGATAAAGAGGATGAGACAGCGGAATTTTTCTTGGAAGCAGGATTCATAAAGTCCCCAGAATTTAAGGAACCTTATGATCACATCGCGCTCCAACTATATTTTATGGCCCATCTATGCAGAAAAGCAATCTCTTTCATAGAAGATGGAGACCTGAAGAATTTACTAAAAAATCTTCAGGCGCAAAGGGCTTTCTTAACTGAACACTTATTAAAATGGGTTCCGAGATTTGCTAATGACGTAATCGAGAATTCTGATACAACGTTTTATAAGGCTATTGGAAGGATAACAAGAGGGTTTATGAGCATGGAAAAAGATGAAATTGATGAAATTATTAAAGAGGCTAAAAAATTGCTATCTTAGGCTTTTTCTAAATTTATTGTCCCCACATTTATATCTTTACTCGTCAAATATACGCCGAGAATCTTATCCTTATACCCGCTCTTCTCAATTTTAATCAAATATCTATGATTCCATTCAAGGTCTTTAAACCAGAAGTCCCCCAACTCATCTGTATATACCTCATATTTTTTACCAGTATATAGATCTAGAGCAGTGACTTTGGCGCCAATCACTACTTCTTTTTCTTTGAGATCCACCACACATCCTGCGATAAAGGGTTTAGGCAAGCCTAAATAATATACTCTTGGTTTCGTGCCATATTCCCGCCCTATCACGTCTGCCTCCTTTATTAACTCCTTAATTCTGCTTTCATCTTCATCCCCATAGATTATCGCCCCCGTAGGACACGCGTCATAGCACCTAGGCCCATATTTCCAATCTGGATCGTCAAGTAAATGAGCGCATCCTGTACATTTTTGCGCGATTCCTAATTCGCTATTGAAATATATCACGTTATATGGGCATGCCTCTGCACATAGAGGTTTATCTATACCTAGTGGTCTGCATCCATTACATTTGTTTGGGTCTATTAGCACTATGCCGTCAGGTCTCTTAGTTATGGCGCCTGTTAAGCATACTTTCATGCACGGTGGGTTATCGCAGTGCATGCATAGAATTGGTATATATGAAACTTTAACCTTTGGTATAGACCCACGTTCTCTTGTATCAACTTTTATCCAAAATTGCCCATATTCTGGCTGCGGCTTTGAATATGGGCTCCAATCGTTTCCAACATACTCGTCTTTACAGGATATAACACAGCTCATACAGCCTATACATTTGCTCACGTCAATTATGAAGATTTTCCCCATACTTTCTTCACCTCAAACAATGAGATAAGTTTCTGTTATTGGGCCGATTATTGGATGCATCTTTCTCTTAAAGGCTTCAGGATACTTATTCATTAATTCGTTTATGTTGACCTTTTTAATGTTGACGAGGATGCCGGAGCAAACTTGCTCTGGGACTCTTATCTCTTCTCCTGGCATGTATTTAAAGGACGGTGTTGGCATCAAGAGGTCAATTGCTCCTCCCCTATCAATTCTGTCGTCAACACTAATCATGTCGACTCTTGCGCCATGGTCAATTGATATCGCCCCTGGAATGATCCTTTCAGTAATTATTGCTCCAGCAAGAGTCGATCCATAATCATTATAAATCATCACTATATCTCCATTTTTGATACCTAGTTTTTCTGCATCAGATGGATGGATCCAGACCCCCTCATATAAGTACCCGTCGGGCCCTTTAACCTTATAGATCTCTCTTAACCATATTATTTCATCTCCTTGCGAGTGAAATCTATATCTTGGATGGTTAGAGCAGACAATAAATGGATAATTTTTCCTTTTAGGTGATGTAGGTAGTTCGTCGTGTTCAATCCATTTAGCGACTGGGGGTCTCTCATTATCATTAGGAGCATGCTTTAAGGCTAAGGTTGACTGATACTCTATTTTGCCACTCGGTGTCTCTAAAGCGCTCTTTCCCTTATAGAATTTACTCATGAACGAATCATAAACATCGTAACCAAATTTCTTCTTAATTTCGATCCACTCTTCCCATGTAGGATGACTATAAATAACTATCTTCTTTTTAGTCTTAAATTCTTCCCAGCTTACCCCATATCTCTTAAATACGAGGGTATTCTCGTAGAATTCTTTTAAAATTGTTTCTGGCTCCGGAAACTTTTCTATTAATTCAGGCTTATTGAACTCTTTTGCTAATCTTTCCGCAATCATGCGGTGAATTTCATAGTCGCTCTTGGATTCGCCGATAGGTTCAATGCATCTATTATGATATGCTATTCCCACGACCTCTGAACGAGCGCTTACAACGAGATCCTCAACCTCAAAATCTGTCAGCGCGGGTAAGACGAGATCTGCAAACAATGCATCATTCTCAAACCAAGGATGAATCACCAAATGAAACTCTATCTTCGGATTTCTGAGAGCCTCAATAAATTTATATCCATGCCAGCACGTCGTGTAGCAAGCATTCTCATTCCAAATCATTCTGATGCCCGGATGATCGTCCCTTGGTGGATACTTATATTTAACGAAAAGATCCTCTACAACATTAAATTGGGCGCCGGAACACCACCATCTAACCGGGGGATTCAATATGGCATCTGGAACCAACGTTTTTATGAGGGGAACCGCTGGCGGAGGCTGCACCTTAAACGCATACTTAGTCCTTTCAATATATGTGCGCGCTTCCTCAACTACCTCTGGGTAGGATGGAAGTAATGATATGTCTTTTATATTAAGTCTCGATGAAACCCAGAATCTCAAGAATTGTCTTCCTGGTTTCCCAAGCCCCTGCATCGCTAAAACATAGGCTTCCATTCTACCCGCAATATGAGAATAAGGTCCTCTAATCTTACTTCCCCCGTAAACGACTGCAAGCGAGGTCCTCTTTTTAGCCCATAATCTAGCCAGCGCCTTTATTGTCCATTGTGGTATCCCAGTTATTTTCTCAGCCCACTCAGGGGTCTTTGGAACCCCATCATCCTCGCCTAAAACATGCTTCTTAAATTCCTCAAAGCCCACGCAATGAGTTTTAACGTAATCCTCGTCGTAGAGTCCCTCTTTAAACCAAACATATGCTATAGCTAAATAGAGGGCGGCATCTGTGCATGGGTTAATTGGGATCCATTTATCAGCCCAGACAGCCTCACTATAATTTAGGTCTGGCGATATCGCGATTATCTCAATACCAGCCTTTTTCAAAGCTTCGCATAAATGCGACACGTGCGAGCTGAAGCCCGCAGCCGTCGTTTCTGGATCGCATCCAGAAAATATTACCACTTCACCATATTGTAGAACATTATCCCAAGCCCCATCCTGATATGGCTCACCAAGAGTTGAGTCAAAACCCCACACCAGCTTAGCGCCCCAGTAATAGCCCTCCCAACTATCCGGGTTTCTAATTTGCTGGGTCCAACCAGATCCTAGGTAATCAAAGAGCATGTGGCCATAAAAGTGCATTGTATGCAAGAAGCCCGATTGTCCATGCCCATCACCTTGCACCAATATTGGTGTTGTATCACCATATTTTTCCTTAATCCTCTTAATCATCTTCACAATTATGTCTATTGCCTCATCCCACGTTATTCTAACGAAGCCAGACTTCCCCCTATTTTGCGGGTTTGGATCATCGAAGCTCCAGTCAACCCTCTTCAGAGGGTATTTAACTCTGGTAGGCGAGTAAACGCGGTTTTTATACGCCAGCATATGAGGGTGGGGGACAGCTTTTTTAGGTCTCGTGAACACCCCTCGTTCTGCTCTTATCTCCCATACCCTTGTATCATTTGGAAAATGACAAGGTAAAATTCGTATAATTTTATTGTTCTTCACATGAACCTCCATTGGAGGCGGGGAATAGCCAAACCCGCCGAGCCCGGAGGGAAGATATTCAACCCTTATCTCATCCTTCGATCTTCTTATCCTCTCGATCTCTTCTTTTGAGACCTCCTTCAAAGGACTGGAAAAGTTTTTTGATGGAACAGATTCTACCAGAAAATTATAGAAACTTGTTGGAATCATCTTCATTCTCTCCCCTTTAATTACTCATCTTCCTTGAACATTTTTTAAGTCTTACGGTTTTTCTCATTAAGCAAAGTTTTGTTTCAGCTACTTTAAGTCAGCGCAAAATTATTTTTAAAGCTAGGGCAGCTGTTTACTACCGTCAAGACATTTTAGCCTATTACATGTCAGCGTTTTTATGAGCCCTGTTAAAAAGAGGGTGAATACGGCTCATGCATCAGAAAGGCAGCGACAAGAGACATTGCTGTGAATATTGATAAGGAGAAGAAGGATAAATCCCAAGAATTAGTTGCATCTCTTATAACGCCCATGAGCATTGGTCCGAAGAACATTGAGGATCCCCTCATCAAGTTAAATAGGCCGAAACCTACGCTTGAAAGGGGCCAAATATTTCTGACATACACAGGTTTATGAGTGTGGGAATGAGGCCAATGAAGAAGCCTAGTAGGATTATATGGAGCGGTAGGAATGGCTCGGTTATTTGTGTTGAAAACGGAAAGAGGATGGTGCAAGCAGCAAAACAGATAGCTAAAATTTTTTGCGCGATTTAATCCTTTTTATGAGCAAGCTCGCTAGTAATGGGGTAGGGACACCAATAACCATAAATAGGCTACTAATAAATGATGCAAACTTAATATCAAGCATGCGCATCTCATTAAGATAGGTTGGCATCCACATTAAGAAGCCATACTTGAAAACGTTAATCCCAATTGCAGAATCCCCAGAAGATATAAATTTTTCTCTCTTAAACACTTTACATAAGAAGCTATTGGAGTAGAAATTCTATATTCTGTCTGGTTTAACTTTAATGAGATTAGAATGGGAATCATGAATAAAAAAATTCCGGAGAGCCAAGCGATTCTCCAGCCGAAGATGCTCAGAAGAATGGGGGAAATAGTCATGCCAAGTATATTGCCCAGCGGGTTGAAGAGCATAAGCAGACCCATACCGATGGCGGCGTAATCTCTGGTTAGGGATATGGTTATTAAATGTGGTGAGATAACTAACGCTAATGCCATTCCGATGCCCTCAAGGAACCTTCCCAGAAGGAGCAGATAGATTTCGTTAGTTAAACCAACCATTAGTGAACCAACAATCGAGAGAAAAGATGTAAGCATTATAGCCCCTCTCAAATTTAACCTTGGGAGAAAAAGACCAGCTGGTATCGAAAATACTAATACTGATATTCCAAATATCCCAGAAAATAATCCTCCTAGACCATATGAAAAACCGAATTCCCTAATCAAGCTTGGCATTAGAGGGGATGATTTGAAGTAATTGAATGAAGCCCCGGTAGCTAAAAGTAAAGCGTCAATAAGTATAAGGCGCACGGTCCTCTTCGAAATTTTGTAGCTCATTCTGGCAACGTTTTTCCTTTAATCTTCAAATCTCCCCTATTATTTCCTTACTTATAATATTTGATGGAGTTTTATTCGTTCCGCTTTAGAAAAAGATAAAGGAAGAAAGGAATTTTGGTTTTTACTTAGGTGGTATTATTGGGTCCGCTGTTGCATATACTGGTGAATATACTGTATGGAATGTTAATCCTTCATGTGACCATAGGTCACCTGGTTTTGCTGGCTGGACTTGTAGTATTGTACAGCCCATGGCTGGACCAGTTATCGAATACGCTAGCTGCCCATTCGGTTCGAAGTATAATTCTCCCAGCCAATCTATCCAGATCCTTAATGTCGCTAAACCTTCCCTAATAATCTCTCGTATTTCTCCCACATCATCTTTCACAAAGGCATTTTTGACTCTATCCGGATACTTCTCTGCCATCTTTTCAATAACCTCTTTAAGCATATACATCCCAGCATAACCAGACCAGCTCTGGAAGTCATGCGGAACACCATATCTTTCCATGAATTTTTCTGAAACCTTCCTACCGGCTTCGGCGTTCGGATAAGCCCTATCGTACCAGTACTCGTTTGCCACAAACCAGTACTTAACAGCCTCACCAGCCAGCCTAATTAGTTCTGGAGTCTGCATGCCAGCCCCGCCAATACTTACCCATATCGGCTTGAATCCGATCTCAAGCGACTGTTTTGCGATTAACACAGTGTCGGTTAAATATCCTGATGCAGCCACGACATCTGGTGCAAGCCCCTTAAGCTTCTCTAATACGGGCTTGAAGTCCAAAGCGCCTGCAGTATAGGCTTCGACAGCTACAATCTCCCATTTAAGCCCCTTAGCACTAACCTGCTTTAAGAACTCATCCTTGTCAGATACGCCCATTAAAGTATTCTCATGTAGAACAGCTACCTTTAACGGTCTTCCTAACTTCAGCTTCGGCTCAATTACCTTCGATAAAAACTCTGTTGCTACTATGGTGAACATTGTGCTGTTTGGCGGGGTCTTAAACCAGTATTTCCATCCCTGCTCGCATAACTCCTTGGCGCTGCTACCAATAGATAGACAAGGTGTTCTGTACTTCTCGGCCGTGGGCATGGCAGACATAGCTCCAGAGCTCGTAAAGTACCCTCTTATGACGTGCACTTTGTTTACAGTTATTACTTTCTCCGTAGCAGACACTGCGACTTTAGGATCACCGCCAAAGTCTTCTATAAATAACTTGATTTTGGCTCCCAGAATGCCGCCGGCGGCGTTAATCTCCTCAGTAGCCATCTCCGCTCCCCGCAATCCAGATTGCCCAAAGGCGGCCATCGCACCAGTTAAGGGCAGGATTATTCCAACCCTTAGCTCGCACCCCTCAAGTAAAGGTGGAGGTGGTGGCGTTGGTGGAGTTGGTGGGGTCGGAGTTAACCCTTTAACAGCCTCCTCTAAACTGCTTACCCTACCCCTAAGACTGGATATATCACCCTTTATACCAGATATATCACCGGATAGCTTAGATATGTCTGCTGGGAGCGCGGCTAATGGTGCAAGCACCGAAAAGGTATATGCAAGAGATGCTATTGAAAGAATCAACGCGATAATAGCGACAATAAGGGCGGCCTCGATTTTCCCAAATTTTGCCATAAAATTCCCTCAATAAGTAATTTTCAATAATTCATATATATAAATTTTAGGGGAAATGCGCG
>JAGTQD010000017.1 GCA_018396405.1 Candidatus Bathyarchaeota archaeon | reverse complement strand
CATTGCCAAAAATAAAAAGTAAACTGCAGAGAATTAAATATTGCTGTTAGGCAAATCTTCCTATAGGACTACTAGCTATGAATGGCTAATCCTAAGCTTTTGACTTCAGTATTTCTAGGTCTATCTCAAAGGCTGCTACTGGATTTTCAATCTGGAAGTTATTCAAGACTTCTGGGTGGACCTCGCCTAAGATGCCTACACGCTTGTTGCCAACATATAAAGCTGCAGTTCTTCCTTGAAGGAAGCTTGGATGTTTTGCCGCCCTTATTTGCCATCCCACAATGTCAAGGTTTGTAATTAAAGCTTCGCAAATCGACTTTACTTCAGTAAAATTGGCTTCTGAGTGGGCGGTTGCTGCTGCTAAATGCATACGCCTTTCGCACATAGTTTCTAGGCGCCTATTTACTCTTACAACATCTGAAACTTCAAAGATGCGTTGTGGGTAACTTTCATGCGTGTTCTCTGCAAGATTCTTCATTAGCCCTGGAAGTAGCATCTGCCTCATGATCGTATACTCTAGCGAAACTGGGTTAGCTATCTTCACTGGGTTTTTAGGCTTAAGCCGCATAAACTCATAATGAACTCGCTCGTTAGTTAATGTGAAGTTCATAACCTCCAAGTATCCAAGGCCAATCATTATTTGGCGGGCTCTATCAGCTAAAACATATATGGGGTGCTTTCGACCAACAGTTACAACCTTCGGTGTGGTTGGCTTAAGCCTATAATAACCATAGCCTACCGCTACCTCCTCCACTAGGTCTACCTCATGGAGGATATCAATTCTATATGGTGGGATCAATACCCTAAGAGTGTCCTCATTTAGCTTTTCAGCATCTAAGCGGCATCTTCTTAGACAGTTAATAGCTTCATCAGCTGAAATTTTCAAACCAAGCATTTTCCTCGCGTAATTCACTCTTAGTTTCCTTTCTTCAGGTTCAAGATTTGGTGATATCACCGTACGGTCTGGATATTTCACGTAGACTTTCTCTAGGGTACCTCCCATGTCAACTAGCGCTGTTGCTAGAACCTTTAGGCTTCTTTCTACAGCCTCATAACTTGGTCCAGTAACATCTAAGAACAGATTTCTGGTTTCACCTGTAACTCTTGTAAGCTCACCATTTATTATCGGTGGCATGGAAAGAACATTTCCATCTCTATCCACTAGTAATGGGACTCGAGGGGCCCAATCCACGAGATGTCTATAGGCTATGCCTTTCTCGTGTTTTTCTAGAATCTCCTTAGGCGTCATTTCCTCAGCCTTGCCCAAGGGAATGAATTTAACGCTAGTAGGCTCAACTGCTGTGTATTTAAATGGGGGCTTAACTGCGTCAAGGTTATGAATTCCAATGGAGGCTTTTCTTCTATCTCGACCTATGCCCCAGTGCAAATCCTCTTGCATTTCCATGAGCTCAGCTACAGCTTCTTCATCAAGTTTTATATTGCGGATAACTGCCGCCAGCATATATGGTCTAACATTAGCCACAACCTCGTCGATGTAAAGTGTCAATTTAGGCTCTTCAGCTCTATATCTCGGAAGTCCCACTTCTAGTTCTAAGAAGCCCTTAAGGGCTCTAGCAACTCCAGCATAACTACAGAAGTCTATACGGTTGGGGTTATACTCAACCTTAACATATCCGTCGCCAACTTCTTCGATGTCAAAGCCTATCCATGGGAGCCACTTAACTAATTCATCGACTGATATGCTTCTACCTAGGAAACTGCTAAGTCTCTCGGCCTTTAGAGTTATCACCGGCATAATGGGGTCCTCCTAAGCCATCCTAAATTATTACCATAAAGCGTTCTGATGTCATTCAGTCCAAGCTCAATCATAGCAAGGCGCTCTAGCCCTCCACCCCAAGCTAAAACAGGGTATTTAATGCCCATGGGTGCTAAAACCTCCGGCCTAAACATACCCATGCCACATAATTCCATCCAACGCTTAAGCTTGGGGTGATAGACCATAACTTGAGCTGATGGCTCTGTATATGGGAAGTAGCATGGCCAAAACTCAACTTTCTCTAATCCGAATTTAGTATAGAAGGTTTTAAGAACGCCCATAAGATCCCTGAATGTAACATTTCTACCCATTACAATGCCCTCGATTTGATGAAATTCCGCTATGTTCTTGTAGGTGACCTGCTCATTCCTGTAGACTCTATCTACAGAAAATACTTTTATAGGTGGCTTTTTATGGGTTGCAAGATACTTAATTGTTTCAGCTGTGGTGTGGGTTCTAAGAACAAGTTTCTTGGCCTCCATGGGGTTCCACCTATAACCCCATCCCTTTGAACCTGTTATCCATCCATTCTCGTGGGTTTGAGCTACAGCCTTAACAAGGCTATCCCTTGGAAGCTTCCCCATACTTGGATTAACTAGGTAGAATGTATCCATCATCTCCCTAGCTGGATGATCTTGGGGCTGGAATAAAGCATCAAAGTTCCAGAAGGCTGTCTCAACTAATGGTCCTCTAATTTCAGTGAAGCCCATTTCTAAGAAAATTTCCCTTGCTCGTTTTATTATCTGCTGAAGTGGGTGAGCTTTACCTGGATAAACTGGCGGTGTTGGGGCTTCTACATCAAATTTTGCAAGCCGTATCCTCCGCCACTTCCCAGTTATAATTAGTTCAGGTGTTAGCTGAGTAACTTCCTCTGCGATTTCAATGCCTTTTTCAATAATCTTCCAGCCAGCATCTGTGAGCTCAAGGAAACGTTGCACCTTCTCATTTAAATTTACGAGCTTTCGTTTCTTTAATATCCCTAACGCGTTGTTCTGTTCTTGGTTTAAATATTCGATAGAAACTTTGCCTCTCTCTGCTAAAAGCTTCATAAGCTCCTCATCGCTTCCACTTGGGGGTTCACCATCAATTTTTGAGATGCATATTCCCTCCTCAATAGTTGCCCAACCCTTTCTGCAGAGCCACCCTAAAGCAATGGAAGCTAACTCTCTAGGTAAACTAGCCTTTTTGCTAGCTTCTTCTATAGAAGCCCTGCCGCCCAATTCTATTATAGCCTTAAGCAATCTTCTCTCCGGAAGCCCTTTCTCTAAATAACTCCAACCTTCATCATTTAGCGTGGCTATAGTCATTTTTTGCTCATATAGCTTAATCATCCCCTTCTCAGAGAGGGATAAGGCTGCGCGCATTACTGCTGCATGCGCAAGCCCGCTTTTTTCAGCAATGGCGTCGATGGATGCTTTTCCATTTAACTCTTTTAGGGCAAGAAGAACTTTCTTTTCATATAGTCGTAACTCACTCACAATTCTTCCTCCACATAATAATCAAGATTTTAGGCTGAATAACAGCCTCCATTGACTTAAAAAGGTCGCGGAGACTCTTAAAATATCTTCCCATTCGAATATCGGCATTTTAGGAGTCATGTAAATTGGCGGGACATCCCTTCACCATCAGGCTTTAAGCTAGAATTATTGCATATATATGTATTTATCTGCATTTTTCCGTTAATTAATATCGTCCACCTATCCACATAAACCTTAATACTCTTGAAGTAAATAAGCGCTGGTAAACCTTAAGGGGAGGATGAGTAGTCTCCTTGGAAGGCGAAGAGAGAAACGAAATGCTTGTCACTCCTTGGGAGGTAAGGGGAAAAGTTGACTATGAACGTCTAATTAAGGAGTTTGGTACACAGCCAATAACGCCAACTCTCCTCGAGAGAATAAGGAGATATACGGGGGAGCTTCACATACAGCTTAGACGAGGAATTTTCTTCTCCCATAGGGATTTAGATGTTGTTCTAGATTTATATGATAAGGGGGTAAAATTTGTCCTTTATACCGGTAGAGGACCTTCAGGGCCTGTCCATATAGGTCACTTAATTCCTTGGATATTCACCCGCTATCTCCAGGAAAAGTTTAACACTAGACTATATTTCCAAATGACAGATGATGAAAAGTTTTTGGTTGATGATAAGCTAAGTCTTGAGGATACGAGGAGATTTGCTTATGAAAACGCTTTAGATCTGATAGCCTTAGGCTTTGATCCTGAAAAAACCTTTATAATCTTTGACGTCAAGGATATAGATGTTCTATACGATATTGCTTTAGAGGTTGCAAAACGTATAACCTATTCAACGGCAAGAGCCACTTTTGGATTTCAGGAAAGCACAAATATTGGATGGATATTTTGGCCAGCTCTACAGGCAGCACCATGCTTCATTCATGCTAAGCTTACAGGGGAAAATGTCCCTGCACTTATTCCTGCTGCTATAGATCAAGACCCATACTGGAGGGTGACGCGGGACGTTGCCACTAAGATTGGATACTATAAACCAGCTCAGATACATTGCCGATTTCTCCCAGGGCTTGGACCTGGCGGCAAAATGAGCGCATCAATGCCTGAAACCTCCATATTCACAACGGATCCACCTAACATCGTTAAGCGGAAAATATGGAACGCATTTACCGGTGGAAGAGCAACCGTTGAAGAGCAACGTAAACTTGGTGGAAACCCCATGATGTGCACAATATTCCAATATTACGTTTACCTCTTTGAGGAGGATGATGCCAAGTTAGCCGAACGTGAGAGACGCTGTAAAAATGGAGAGCTTCTTTGCGGTGAATGTAAAAGCGATCTAGCTGAGAGGGTTAACCGCTTCTTAGAGGAACACCGTAAAAAAAGGGAGAAAGCCAGAGACATGTTGGATAAATTCTATATTAAACGTTGAAATATAGCCATCCTACGGTGAAATAAAATGCCAATAAAGGAAACTGTTAGTGTTGCCCCATCATCAGCCTATAGGCTTATGCATCCAATGCGTACAGTGCTAGTTTCATGTGTTGGAGCTGACAATAAGCCTAACATTATAACTCTTGCTTGGGCTATGCCCGTGTCTATGAATCCACCGCTTGTTGCCTTAAGTATAGCTCCCTCAAGATATTCTCATAAGCTTATCGAGGAGACAAAGGAGTTCGTAGTTAACATACCGACTATAGACATGGTGAATGCTGTTTTCTTCTGCGGCTCAACGAGTGGGAAAATTCGTGATAAGTTTAAGGATGTTGGGTTAACGCCTATGCCTGCCAGAAAAGTTAAAGCTCCGATAATAGGAGAATGCGTTGCTCACTTGGAATGTAGGCTTTACAGCCAATTTCCAGTAGGAGATCACACATTATTCGTCGGCGAAGTTTTAGAGGCTTATGCCAATAGGGGAGCTCTAGCTGGAGACGTATACGATATTGGAAAAACTAAGCTAGTCTTCCATGTAGGCGGCGACTCCTTTGCAACGCTTGAGTCAAAAATTCTGAGACCTAAGATTTAAAATTCATAGCTTTCTCCAGGATTAAGAACTATAACCTTAACCCCAGGGGCTCTTTCCCTAACTTTTTCTACGAAATCATCCGGAGATTGCACCAGAACAGGGAATGTTCCATAATGCATCGGTATGACCATTTTAGGTCTTATGAGCTTTACAGCCTCCGCAGCCTCTTCGGGGCCCATGGTGTAATAGCCTCCAATGGGTATTAATGCCATATCAGGCTTGTAAAGTTCTCCAATTAAGTGCATGTCTCCAAAGAGACCTGTGTCCCCTGCATGATAGATGCTTCTTCCCTCCCCTTCCACTATAACGCCTGTGGGTGCACCTTTAGAGGCTGTATGAAAGGCTTGGACAAGTCTAAGCTTAACATCTCCGACTTGAATGCTGCCGCCTATGTTTGCACCTATAACTTTCTTTACTCCTCTTTTAGCCACATAGTTCCCTAGTTCATATGTAGCTACAAAAGTTGCCCCTGTGCTTTTGCAGATTTCAATAGCTTCGCCAAGGTGATCCCCATGATCATGTGTAACATATACGATGTCAACTTTACTAACGTCTATGAGCCTTAATGGTGATTTAGGATTTCCGATCCACGGATCTATAAGAACTACTTTGTCAACTAGCTCTATTTGAAAGGCTGCATGACCCAACCATGTGATACGAGCCATAACTTTGAGTCCTCCAATCAAGCTTTTAAATGAAAAAATGTTTCTCATAAAGTTGAGGTTGAGGCATCTAGTTGGAGCCCATAGACGAAGAAGCCTTTGGGAAACTTAAACTTGCTGGGAGAATTCTCAGAGAGGTCCGTGAGGAGATTAGGAGTATTATCCATGAAAAGATGCCCGTTATAGAAATATGTGAGCGGGCTGAACAGTTGATTATTGAAAAGGGGGCGAAGCCGGCTTTTCCATGCAATATCTCAATAAATGAGGTAGCTGCTCATTACACTTCCCCTCCTGGAGACACGTTAACTATTCCAGAAGGGGCGCTGGTAAAAGTTGATTTAGGCGCTCATATTGATGGATATGTTGTTGACACGGCTATAACGGTATGCTTTAATCCCCAATATGTAGAGTTGGTAAGAACTGCTGAAAAGGCTCTTCAAGCAGCTATTGAAACCATAAGGCCGGGGTTGCCTACATCAGTACTTGGCTCTGTTATCGAGCAGAATATCAAGTCTAGGGGATTTAAACCCATCTCAAACCTCACAGGCCATCAGGTAGGCCGTTACGTAGTGCACGCTGGGACATCCCTGCCAAACATTTATCATCCTTCCATCGCTAAATTGAAGCTTGGTGGGGCCTATGCCATTGAGCCTTTTGTAACGCTTCCTGAAGCTGCTGGGAAGGTTGAGGATGGCTCTGAAGTTACGATTTTTAGGCTCCTCAAGCCTAAAAAAGTTGGAAGCTTAGAAGCTAGGAAACTTTTGGGATATATTGAGGAAAATTTTAAAACCCTCCCATTTGCCCTTCGATGGATAAAAAATGTGGTTCCAAAGGATCATTTTAATAAAGCATTCCATGAACTTCTAAAGGCTAAAGCAGTTATAGGTTACCCAGTCTTTATAGAGGTGAGCAAGCAGCCTGTTGCTCAAGCTGAACATACCGTTTTGGTAGTTGAGGATGGATGTGTTATTTTAACCTAAAAGAATGTTGTTTCTTTTCGTTTCTCTTTAAATTCCCTATATATGGCGGTTATGATCATGTTTTCATTACATTTCCTACAGGGCTCAACTTCCTTAAATACATAGTCACCTCGCTGGAATTCTCTAACACTTTTGAAGCCGCACTTTTTGCATTCAATTGTTGTGATTACTGGAGGCGTCTCAATTTTTAAGCGAGCTAATCTCCTCCTTACTTGCATGATCGTATACAACGATAGGGCTATCCCTAAAATGCCTATAAAAGTTAAGTAAGCCGCAGCAAATTGATTTTCATAAACACTATAGGCTTGAATGGCTAAGATTATGGCTGCGAAGGATATTGCCAATACGATGAAAATCATCATCATTGTAAAAGTGGAAATTTGAGCTGGGGTCTGCTCCTTCCTACTCATTTTATCACGCTCCTATTGACCTATGCCTATCGTATTACCTACACCAACGATAATGATTTTGTCCCCCTCTTTAGTTTTCTCAAGAATCACCTGCTTAATTCTCTCAATAGCCTTGTCAGCTGAGTCAAATATTTCCTTGCGCATTGGTGAGACAGCGTCGCCTATATCCTCCTTTATTATTACGGCGTTTATTGGTATACGATACTTGAGAATGGTCTCCTCGATTTTGAATTTATCAACGCCTGGACCCCCTATGGCTGCACCTACACCCTCTGAAACTTCTCCAACTTCTTCCCCCTCAAGTTTTAAGGCTGCGTCAATCATGATGATGCTAGCTATTTTTCCTTCATTTTCTTCGATAACCGCTTTAACGGCATCCCCCGGCTTGCCCACGTTGCCACCTGGTCCTTCAGCTTTTATTACATAGGCGATCCTGCCCTCAATGGGAACTTCAGCTACGACGCAGTCTTTGGCAACTTTCCTAACGGGGTAGCCGTGCATGAGTTTAGCAGCTACCAGTGGACCTATCCCATCACCTATAGGTTGGCCGTAGGCAAAGGCTTTTAACGCACTAGCGTATGCTTCAGCTTCCCTCATGACTAGGGGTAGAATCATTTGGATCTGCATTATTATATATAGGCTGAGGGTCTTTTTGCCTAGGAGGTAGTAATGTCTTATAACCTTGTATATGTAGTTTAGTGCCATAGCTGCTTCAAGAGTGTTTTCAAGGTTATTAATTTGAACATCATCTGCTTCAGGAGCGAGAAGTTTAACTTCATCTTTGAAGCGAGCATCCCTTACGTCAAGGATATGCTCCAACTTCCATACTATTCCTGCCGGGTCCATATCCTCTGGTTGAATAGTGAAGTATTCAAGGAAGCGATCAACCATAGTTGTGGGGTCTTTTTGAGGTTTACCAACCTCCTTTATAGTTTCAATGGCTATTCTGCGCCCTTCATCCCTGATGTACTTCAACCTGTAAAGAGAACCTTCAATTTCCTTTAACATTAAATGCATTTGAATTTTTTGCCCATAAAAGAGGGAGATAAATAGGAAGGCGTATATAAGTATAGTTAGGATTTGGGAGAAAACATCTCCTCCACCTGGTAACTCAAACAATAAACCTTGAAGCATCATCATTCTCTAGCCTTCGCTAATCTGCCTTTCGAAAAACTATATGTTACTTAGTTATAAGCTTTAGCATGTTTTAAGCATAAACCGTAGTAGGATTGATATGGCTGAAAAGTTTGGCGCAGATGTAAGCGTAGATGTTTCCATAGATAATCTAGTAGACGCGTCCATAGGATCACAAATGGTCAAACGATCACCCTATGACGTGGTTAAATCAACCTGCTAAACTAGCGAGTTCTGGGAAGAAAATTGGAGCCCTATTAGGGCTTTTTTAATTTCTGAGAGGTGGGGCTGCCAGCTTTCCCGGCTTCGCGTGGCCGAAGACCACACTACAACCGGGAACGGAGCGCGGTTTAACTTCCGAGTTCGGAATGGGATCGGGTGGGACCCGCGCCCTATGGCCGGCATGCCCCATCATACACGCTAAACTTTTACTCATTAACTTTTCGCTTTAAAATAGGCAGTTTATGCTTATTTCCCCATGAGGGCTTCCCAGATTCCAAAACCACCGACAGTATCTGGCCGCTCCACTGGATTATACCATCGCTTTTTTGTACCTATTTTTCCCCTCATCTTCCAGCTTAATGTTTTTGGCTCTCTGTCGATGCGCTCCAGAAGCGCGTCAATTTTCCGGATTACATCAACTCTATCCTCTTCTGTTACATTTTTAGGATTTATTTCAGCTTCTGGACCAAATCTATCAATTTCAGCCATAAACCTCTTAATTCTATTTAGATTTGTGGTGGCTGTATACCAGAAGCCCCAGTCTTTAGCCAGAGTCTTTGCGATATAATCAGCGTTTATAGTTTCTCTATCTTGTTTTTCCCCAACTTCATGAGCCCTTAACAATAGCAAGCAATCCTTAAGATCCTTTGCGCTAAAAGCTTCCCATATTTGTAGCTTTTCAAGGAGCATGTCTGTTACCGTTATCGTTGGGAAATCTAATTCTAGACGTCCACGGAAATCGATTTGGTGATTAGCTACAAGTAGCTTATCAAAGAAAACGTCAACATAGAACCATCCCTTCGGATGATAGTATATCTGTCTCTCAGAGGCAGCTGTTGATAATGTTGCTTTACGCTTAACGTACCCAAGTTTCTCGAAGAAGGATTTAATGCGTTCTCTTTGACTACTGTATGATACATAGTCTATGTCGCTGTACTCTTGTCCCTTAACAGCCCCTGTTCCAGTTCTAGCGAGCTTTACAGCGAAGTCTCTATAGTTTAGGCAGTGAAGAGCTATGCCCAATCCGCCTAAAATTCTAAGCGTTACTCCTTCCCTCATAGCCTTCTCAGCAATTTCAGTACTTTCCTGAAAGAAAATTTCAGTTGGTACCATTCCATGCCATTCCTCTGGAAGTTGTCTTTCAATTTTCCCCTCAAGAAGCCAGGACACGGACACTACCCCTCTATCCTCTGAAGTCTAGTTATCTTATTGCCCTTAAACTCAATGAAGAAAGCTCTAAGGATTCCCTCCGCGTATTCGCTTCCAGGATTAACGCAGTATGTCCTTCCTATTCTTATGCATCCTGGGGATTCATGAATGTGGCCGTGGAGACTTAGGAATGGCTTATACTTCTCAATCATTTTTCTGACAGCTTTAGATCCCACCGGAACCATCACAACTCGTCCCTGCTGTATTATGGGGTTTAAGTTCTCATCTAGTAAAGGTGCCTCATCTATCTTTGACTGGTATGGTGGTGCATGAAAATTAAATATAGCTGATTCAGGGTTTTTAAGCTGAGAAATATATTTCTCCAGTCTCTCCTCAAGTTTTTCGTCCTCCTCCTCTCGAGTAGTTTTCCATGGAGTAGGATTAACCCACCCACAACTTATCATTTCATGATGCTCATTGATCTCTATAACCCTGCCTTCGCCATTAATCACGTATCTACTTTTCTCGATAACTTCATCCACATCAAATCTGTCGTCATTTCCAGGGCACACTATAACTTTAACGCCTTCTGGGAGTTTTTGAGGAATAAGCTTAAACCATTCTTCAAGTGTTTCAAGCATAACCCTTCGGAAGATTTCGTCAACCTTCTTTGGGTTTCTAGCCATTTCCTCATATTCATCTTCATTAGTCACATATGGGTAGTAACCTATACCCTTTATTTCCTTAATAGCTTTCTCAAGCTGGTTAGCCTCTATGATGTTTGTTTTCTTCAGATGGTAATATGTGTACTTCCCATTCTTTCTTTCAACAATAGGCACTATCATCTTACCTGTTAAATCGCCTCCGCAAATAGCTACATCTACATCCAACATGGCTGCAGCGTTTAGAAACTTTCGCCAAGTTCCTTCTG
Organism: Candidatus Bathyarchaeota archaeon; assembly: GCA_018396405.1. Classification (GTDB taxonomy): domain Archaea; phylum Thermoproteota; class Bathyarchaeia; order Bathyarchaeales; family DTEX01; genus DTEX01. Next base: position 13,674 of record JAGTQD010000017.1, on the reverse strand, counting down.
ATCCATGTATGTCTGTGGCGAAAAGGATTCGTGTAGCCTCCTCTTGTTTTCGATGTTTAAATAGGAAACCCATCTTTGGTTTTCACCAACAGTTTTACATTTTGATGTAGATCGAGCTATTTAAAGATTACATTCAACAATGAAAAGGCTTAAATTTGTTGAGAACAAAAAACTATGAATTTAGGTGTTGTGAAAATTGAGTGGTGAAAAACCCGGACTTTTTGCTAGAGAAGCAACGGGGCTTGTGAGAGAGATAAGCTTCACCGTCGGCATCATTATCATAATGAGCCATGTAATAGGCTTGGGTTGGCAGAAGCGGGTTTTTCAGTTTACTGGACCAAAACCCATGCCGACCGACATTATGCCCCTTGGTCTTCCAGCAATGTTTTGGGCCTTCCTCGCAGTTGGAGTGGTTGTGCTTGTCACAGGCTATGCTGTTGGTTATGTTACAGCAGCTATGCCCCGTTCTGGAGGAGGATACGTAACTATATCTAGGGTTATTCATCCATTCGTTGGGTATATGGCCGGCTGGTTGATGTTCCTAGCGGAGGCTTTCTCCTATGGATTAATTGGCGTAGCTGTTTTTGAGGCTGTGATGATATTCTTTAATATTGCTCTGGCTCCCACAACAGTAGCTTTCGGATCTCTTGAACTTTTCCTAGGCGGCTTAGCAATAGTGTGGATCTTCGCAATAATCGGTCTGCTCGGAACTAAGTTATATGGTCGCCTAATGGAGGTCCTCTTCTATATACCAGCAGCTATAACTATAATATTCTTCGCAATGTGGATTGCTGGTGTAATGAATCCAAGCGCCTTAGCTATGGGAATTGAGGACGTTATGGGTGCCCCACCATCAACCATTATGGAGTTAGCTATTCAGACAGGTATGACTGATCCAAAATATGTAACAGGCTTCTTTGACGCCTTTTCATTTGCTCTCGCAGGAGCCTTTTGGGCTTACATGGGATGGTATGCGACTACCTTCGTAGCCGGGGAAGTTAAGGAGGCTAATAAGAACCTTCCCAAAATTGTTGTAACAGCGGGCTTCGCCATAATGATAGTTTATCTACTTGCTTCTTCACTTTCAGCCCTTGCAGCAATGGGTGTGGAGAAGTACACGGACCCGGCTGGCCATCAATGGAGCCTATTTCAAGCCTATGCGTGGCTAAGCTATGGCCCTAAGGAGGCAAGGGCGGCCGCAAGCGCTATCCCTAACTTCCAGAGTGCTTGGAGCACAGGGCTTGCATCCATGATTGCTAGGGGACTAAATATGGGCTGGCTTTCATGGCTTATTGCCCTCGGCGGCGTCCTCTGGGTGGCTAATGACATACCGCCATTCCTACTTGTATGCTCTAGAACATTCTTCGCAATGTCCTTTGATAGAATGATGCCTGAAAAGTTCTCATATGTAAGTGAAAGGTGGCACTCTCCAGTATGGGCTATAATAGCAACCGCAATATTTGCTATTCCAGCATGTATGGCTGAAGCTAACTTCCCAGAAGGGGCAGCAAGCTACCTTGCCTTTGCTGGAGTTGTGGGCACAGACATATTTGATGCATTCTTCTTGACGATGTTCTGCATATCCTGCATGTTGCTTCCATTAGAGAGGAGGGATATATATGAGAGGGCGGCGGTCAAGCACTCAGTAGGCACCGTTGTTGCATTGGGATTCATTGCAACACTTGGAGGAGCATTTTGCCTATACACCTTCGTTAAGGAGTCACCATGGATATGGTCGCTATTCACAACAGGGGCAGCAATTGAGGACGTTGTCGCAGCGAGCGGATTTTTCGGCTGCATAATAGTTGGAGTACTGCTATACATCTGCTACATGTACAGAAATGTCACCCGCGGCGTTGACATGCGTACACTCTACCTAAGCATACCGCCAGAGTAGCTTTAAATAACCTTCCCCCATTTTTATTTTGTCAAATAGGTCAGGTGTTTCTATGTACGACTTAGATCTTGTTGCTGATTCTGTTGAAGAGAAACTTGTCCGCGGGGATCTTAGATGGCTTGCAAACTTTAATGAGATTCACCGGGACTACATTATAGGTGACATTGTTTTTCCCCTATATGCTTCAGGCAGCCTTCAGGAAAAGGGGTTTCTCCTTTCTAGAATATTTTCAGCCCTTGTAACTCCAAAGTATAGAGTACACTTGCTACTTTACACTTCTCAAACGATCGATGCAAAGCTCTTAAGGAATCTCATATTAACATTAAAGAATAGATTTAGTGATGATGACTGGGTTTTCCTCAGCGTAGTTCAAAGCCAACCTATATCAGGAGACGTTAAAAGCATCGTCGAAGGAATTAATGAGCGAAATATAGGCGTAGTTATGTTCAGTCTCGCGAGTAAAGAGGAGATTTCATCACAAAACGTACTTGGAAGGGGACTTTTAAAGCAGCTTAAGCTTACAGAAGTTAAATTTGAATCCTTCGACTTACCTAACTATCTGAAAAGTTTCACAATATCACTTTTCCTAGGCGTGTTATTTCTATTTTTATTGGCGGCATTAGGATTTAAACAGGCGCTTCACCCGTTGACGTTTCTTTTTATTATTGCCTTCTCAATAATTGTTGGCCATTTGATATATAAGTCAAGGTTTCATGTGACTTTCACCATTAATCGCGATGGATTCCGCATTACAGAGGGTCAAAAACTTATTGAGGGTTATTGGGCTGATTATGATGAAGCTGCAATTTACATCACGCCAAAGCGTGAAACATGTATCAGACTTTACTCCAAAAAAGGAAGCATCGACTTACCCATATCTAGAACAGGGCTGTCAAGAAAGGAGATGTATCATATAGTAAATAGGTTGATTAGGAATAAAAGTCCTCGGCGTTAAAATATCTGCGGGGTTTCTACGCCAGTATCCCACCAAGGCTTGTTCCATTTCTTATTAACTACAGGTAAATCATTAAGAAGGCGTTCGATTCTTTCAATAATTTTTGCTACATCGCTTTTAGGCAACCAACGCTCAAGGAACTCAGCTCTATCTACTAAATTTCTTAGGTTTAGAGTTACAGTTAAAGTTAAACCTTTATCCCCTTCAAGGATTTTTCGCATTTTTTTGGGGTTAATGCTCTCAGGGCCTTCCCCAATTTCATGATCAAGGAAGATGGCACATACATCCTTAACATCCTTTTCTTCCATCCCAATTATTATTCTATCCTTATCGTAGTATGGATACTTTAATATCCGATATTCCTGTCCATACTGCTCTAAATCTTTGGCAACTTCTTTTGGCGCATCAAATATAAATTGAGCCTTAGAGAGGATTAATGCTTCCAGTCCGATTGTATATAGATTCTCCTTGAATCTTTCAAATTCTTGTGTAACATCTACTTTATGTCTCAGTTGGATTTTGTCACAAAAAATATCTAGAACCGTTATTGTTGGAACACCATTGCTGTTTATTCCATTAATGGTGGTTACGCGATATCTTTCACCAAATCTTAAAGCATTAAAACGACGATCATTAGCGGTTGCGAAGGACTTATAGCACGTTCCAAAGGCTTTATCCATGTTTAGCAGAAGCTTATAAAACTCCATCCCTTGCTTTTTAGGCACGACGTAATCAGTATCCTTTATCTCCCTGTCTAAGGGACCATTGCAATTCGCGCTTTTACAGTGAATCTTAATTGCTGCTCCGCCAAAAAGTAGAGCCGGTATTGGCTTATTGCTCAACTTTTTTTCAAAAGCCATTGGAAAAAGCTCGTTAAGTCTATGTGCATTAACTGCAGCCCATAAGGTTACAATGGCACTTCTCATGGGGAAATACTTCATATCTATATAGCCTGGTATACCTAACTCATCTCGTAACTCATTTGGGTCAACATGGGACGTTAATGGTAACTCTACATCGTAAGTTGTTCCATTTAAGTCTTTGTAGAGTGTAAATCGATTACCCGTTGGCGATATGGTTGCACTACCTATTGCTTCTTCCCTCTCCATTTAAGCCTAACTTAAGCATGATATAACAGTCCAAATAATAAACATAACGAAAATAAATTTTACGTAACTTCGCCACAATACTATCTAAAAACAAGAATAACGCATATATCTGCCTCAATTAAAAACAAAAATAGAGGTAAAAGGGGCCGTAGTCTAGTCAGGTATGACGACGGGCTCCAGAATGCATAAAAACGGGTTTACGGACCCTAATGGGATGAAGAGGTTCTGGAGCTGTCATAGGGAAACCCGTAGGAGCAGCAGAACGCTGTCTCCGGGGAAAGGTCGTCGGTTCAAATCCGGCCGGCCCCACCAAACCCCTCAAGCTTAGACTTAACTTATCCTATAAAAATCGTTCACAAGCTTCAATATTATTAAAAATAAGCCATATGTCGATTTTGGATATATTTCAAAGATGATAGAAACGTATATATTGAGTCTTGCGATATAGTTGTATGGTAGTAAAACATGAAAACCGTACAACACAAATACAGGAGGCATAATGCTATTGGCGTTAACTTTGATAAGGCTATAATTAAAGCTGTAGACGAAGGGCTATCAGTTTTAGGCGAAGTATCCAAGCAAAGTCTATACCTTTATTTAGAGCGTTTGTATGGTATTCAAAGAGAGGAAATCCCTGTTAAGATTACAGATTTTGTTAAAGCTCTTGAGGAGATTTTTGGATTAGGCTCAAAACTCTTGCTTTTGCATATAATGAAAAGTCTACATAGACAGCTTGGAATGCATGTTACTTTATGTAGTGAAAATTTGGATTTTGTTGAGTATGTCAGAGCTAAGGAAGTGGCTGCAAGAGAATTTACTCATTAGATAAAAACTCTTTGCAAGCTGATGAAGCTGAAAGAGACCCATTATCAATATAGGCATAACATATAAATTTAAACAAATCCTTTAAATTGACCCTAAATTTGAGACAAGAAGTAGCCTGTAATCTGTCGGTAGGTGGAGATTTGGCTTATTCCGCAATAACCCAAAAATGCATCAAGCCTAGAGTAAGCATATTCATCCCTGTATATAAGGGCTCTAATCTATTAGATGAGCTTCTTTCCAACATTATAAATTCACGCTATAAGGAAAAGGAAATTTTCGTCATAATAGACGAACCTACTCCTCAATCAATCAAAATAGCTGAAAAGTATGAGAATGAAGCGGTTTTCATTATAAATCAGATGAGAATTGGTAAAGTTGAAGCCCTAAATCATGCAATAAAAAAGTCAAGCGGTGACATTCTTCTATTTTTAGATAGCGACATTAAGCTTGAGGATGGGAACTTTTTAGAATATATCGTAGAAGCTATGGTTGATGCGGACATCGTTGACGTTAAGAAAGACATCATAGGAAATTCCTTCATATCAAAAATGGTTAGTTATGAGTTTTTGAGCTGCAACATTGTTAGCTATTTATACTCTAAAATTGCTGGGAGATGTATGTGTGTTAACGGGGTAGCATTTGCTATAAAGCGAGAAGCGTTCATGAAGGTGGGTGGTTTTTCGAAGGTTATATCTGAGGATTTTGACCTAGCCACTAAAACCCTACTAGGGGGAAAGCGCTTTAAATATGTTGAAAAAGTAAAGGTTTACACTGAGGCGCCTTCAAACTGGTGTAGTTGGTTCATACAGAGGAAGCGTTGGGGAATAGGTGCAGGGTTATGGTTTAAACACTATTGGCGTAATATCATTGAATATGCAGTTAAAAATCCTCATCTTGCAATTCCAAGTTTAATACTTCTATTTCCAGCAGTTATCTCCTATTTATCAGCTTATGCTTTGGCATGTGTCTTAAGATTCAACTTAACTCAGCAAGCTACGCTTATACCAATTGCTCAACTTACTTTTTCCTCGTTAACTCCTTACGTGTATGAGTTACTTTTCAATATTTCGCTCTCTTTATTCATTGGGCTTTTAGCACTTACGTTAATATTTTATATACTTGCGAGAAAGTTAAACTATAAATTTAACTTCATTGAATTCATAATCTATTTAACATTTTATCAGCCGATATCCGCTCTAGTGCTATTCACGGGCATATTAGCAGCATTATTCTCCAATAATTATAAACTAGATTGGAAAGTCTAAAATATAAAAAAGGCTTAAATTAGGAATTAAAACTCCGGAAGTGCGAAACATTGAGTTTAGCAGTTGAAGTTAATAATTTGGTTAAAGTTTTTGGTAATATCAGGGCGTTAGATGGATTAAGCTTTAGTGTTAGAGTTGGCGAAATTTTTGGGCTTATAGGTCCTAATGGAGCTGGGAAAACTACGACCCTAAGGATAATTTCAACCCTCTTGCTACCTACATCTGGAACAGTTAAGGTATTTGGGTTAGATGTTGTTAAGAATCCCGATGAAGTTCGAAAGATAATATCCTATCTACCTGAGGAAGCAGGTGCATATAGATATCTTTCTGGACTCGAGTATTTGGAATTTATGGCTAAATTTTATGCTAAAAGCCCAGATGAAGCCACTACAATGATTAAGGAAGCAGCTGAAATATCAGGGCTTGGCGAGAGGTTAAAGGATAAGACCAAAGGATATAGCAAGGGTATGAAGCGTCGTCTCCTTGTAGCTAGAGCCCTCATGATTAAGCCTAAACTAGCTATTCTAGATGAGCCTACAAGTGGTCTAGACGTTATTCACGCTTATCATATTCGCGAGATAATCAAAAAATATGTTAGGGATCATGGTATCACAGTTTTATTATCCAGCCATAACATGCTCGAGGTCGAGCATTTGTGCGATAGAGTTGCCCTCATAAACAAAGGCAGGATTGTAGTTGAGGGTAAACCAAGCGACTTAAAGGAGAAATTTGATTGTTCAAACCTTGAAGAAGTCTTTGCTAAGGTGGTTAAAATTGCTTAAGGGTTTTGGAAATTTCCTGCTAAAGGAGCTTAAGGAGCTTGCAAGAGACCCGAAGATCTTACTTGGGATGATAATAGTTCCCATGGTAATTTTCCCCGTGATAGGCGGCGTTATGGGCTACGCTATTCAATCCGCTAAAGAACAAGCTGTAAAAATGAACATATTTGTAGTAAATAATGATGCTGGAGAATGGTCTATTAGGTTTATAAATTTCCTAAAAGAGTTAGGTGTTCAAGTTCAGGTTTTAGAAAATATTGAGCTTAAAGACGAAAACGTTCAATGGTTGCTTTCAAGCTATAATGCTACGATGCTTCTTGAAATTCCACCAGGTTTCAGCAAGAATGTTACAGCGTATTTTAGCAATCCTAATACCAAAGCTTACTTGCGATTTTATGGCGTTATAACAAGTGCTAGCTTCTTCGAGACAGCGGGCTCATCAATGGTGGACAGTTTAGTAAATCAATTTAATAGATGCGTGGCTCCGGATGTGTTACTAACTGAGAAGTCTACTGTAATAAAGGGTGAGGTTAAGCGTGGAATTGACCCAGCGATGATATCCAGTTTGATGATGTCTCAATCTATCGCCTTACCCGTTACGGTGATGATATTATTGACTTATTCAGTGCAGATAGCTGCCACTTCGGTGGCCATGGAGAAGGAGGAGAAAACTCTTGAGACGCTCTTAACAATACCAATGGACCGCTTTGCCATCCTATTGGGTAAACTTTCAAGCTCTGTTATAATAGCGGCTGTTGGCGCAGTTGCCTACATGGTTGGTTACGGCTATATGGTGAATATCATGCTGTCGGATATTCCAGGCGCTTTAAACCTTGACTTAGCCTCATTAGGGCTTGCTCCATCTCCCGCTGGCTATCTATTACTTGGCGTTTCTCTTTTCGTTACAATTTTTTCAGCTCTGGCATTAGCGGTGATTCTCTCCGCTTTTGCTGAAGATGTTAGAAGTGCCCAGTCATACGTTGGATTCATCTACCCGTTTGTATTTCTGCCAGCATTTGCTTTGATGTACCTTGACATCAGTGCTTTGCCTCTTGCTGTTAGGCTTCTGTTCTATGCTATTCCATTTAGTCATCCAATAATAGCCTCTAAAGCCGTTCTCACAGGCGACTACTTTACTGTAGTGATTGGGATAATTTACGTCTCCATATTCACCATTGTCATAATGTATATTGCCTCTAGATTATTTGCTACTGAAAAAATTCTGACAATGAAGTTGAGGTTTAAAGGACTTAAAAGACGTGGAACTATTGTTTCTGAGGAGAGTTAGTAACGTTATATATAGCCTGAAGCACCCAATTAAAGGTTAAAAGTGGATAATAAAGTATGTAACTGTAAATGTGAGAATAAATAAGCCCGCATCTTATTTCATTAACGGCTTCCTTTATCCCCTCATTTAGCGTGTAACGATGACTCTGCCTATAATGAATGCAATATAAGTCATCACCTATAACTACACGATAGCCCCTCCCTTTTATCCAGTTTATTATGTAAGCATCCTCATACGCGTGGAGCTGCTCAGGAATTCGTATACCTTCTAAGGCTTCACGCCTTATTAAAGTGTCATGCATCCCGCCCCGAAGGTTAAAACATCTCTCTGCGAGAAATGCGAGAAACCTAAGTAGAATTCTGCTTTTAATATTTGGTGTTATGTCAAAATTTAAGCCCCATATAGCTCCAACATTCTTGCCTACATGCTTAGCCGCTTTTTTGAACCAGTTTTTGCATAGTACTACGTCACTATCTACAAACATAAACCACTCAGTCTCAACTTCCTTTATTCCCCTTTCCCTAGCTTGAGCTCTATTACCGTTCATAGATATGAAAACAGCATTTCCATACTTTCTATCAAACTCCTCTATGATGGCACGGGTGCCATCAGTTGAGTAAGCATCCAATACGATTAGGCGATTAACGGGGACATTCTCGTAGACTGAAGTTAAACATTCGCGGAGAATGCCTTCACTATTTTTTGTAAGTATAACTACATCTATTGGTTTTTTAATCTTCATCTGGCTCGTCACCATCAGCATGGACAGCGCAAACAGTTAGAGGTTTTAGCCGCTAAAACTCTTTAAGCTTTGTCTTTTTGATGAAAATTTGTCGCATAACAACTCCTGTGAAAATAGCATAGGCAGCAATTAGTTGTGGGCGCTTAACTGCATGTGGAAGATCCCCAGCTGCGATTTCAATGCTCCCTTTGATGGTCCAAGCTTTCTCAGGTCTATAATGGATACAGTAGGGATCATAAGTTGGGATGACTCTAAATCCAGACCTAACAATCCAATCTTTAATGTAAGCATCCTCATATGTATGTAGCTGCCAAGGGATTTTTATGCCCTTTAAAGCATCCTTTCTTATAAGAATATCATGGGTTCCGCCTCTCTGCTCAAAAACCTTCATATTAACCCTCATGAATAATTCGAGGATGCTTCTTCTTTCACGAAGGAACGTTGACCATACCTCCATACCCCATATTGCGCCCACATCCTCACGAATTAATCTCAAAGCTTTTTTGAACCAGTTTTTGCATAGTACTACGTCACTATCTACAAACATAAACCACTCAGTCTCAACATGTTTTATGGCTATTTGTCTGGCATATCCTCTGGTTCCGTGAGTTCTTATGATTTTAACATTTCCATATTTCTGCTGAAACTTTCTCAGTATTTCTATTGTTGAATCAATGGAGTAGCCATCAACAACTATCAATTTGTTGACGGGTACATTTTCGTAAACCGAAAATAAGCATTTCTCAAGCATTCTTTCACTGTTCTTGGTTAATATTGCCACATCCACTTTCTCCGGCTTAATCATCTTAAGGTCATTCAGTAGCATCGCCTTTTAGCATTTTCCAAGCCTATAACTTTTATATAAGGATGCGTAACCAGAATTTTACAATGAAAGGGATCCTTATTTGGTCATAACTATTGAAAAGGCTGTTAACATTCTAAAAAATTGTATGGCTTTCAATAGGCCGCAGCATGTTCAATGGTTCCTAACTAGGCGATGTAATTATCGCTGTAATAGTTGCCAAATATGGCAGGATCAAGATTATGATGAGTTATCTACGAAAGAAGTTTTAAGTGGTCTTGACGTTTTAAGGAAAATGGGCACTATTGAAGTTGTTTTTTCAGGTGGAAACCCACTTTTAAGAGATGATATTGATGAAATCCTAGCGTATGCCTCTAGATTCTTCATAACAACAGTATATGATAATGGAAGTTTAGCAGCCGAAAAAATAGAGGACTTAAAGCATGCGGATTTTGTTGCAATATCCCTTGACAGCCTTGACCCACATAAAAACGATTACATAAAAGGTGTTAAGGGCGCATGGCGAAGGGCTATGGAGTCGATAAGGAAGCTGAAAGAGAATGGAATCCGTGTAAGCGTATCACCAATAATCTCCATGCATAATATTGATGAAATAGTAAAGTTAACACAGTACTTCGTTGAACGAGACATCCCAGTTTGGTATTGCCTATACTCGTATGATGCACTGGCAAGCCACAAAGAAAGCTTCAGCATAGGGAGGAAAAAAGACGACTATAATATAGTAGATGCCAATAAGATAATTCAGCTATGTACAGAAATCATGGAAATGCGGCATAAATACAGCAATATCCTAGTAACAGAAAACCTACTAAAAGCACTAATAAACTTATATGCGAATGGCACTCGCATATGGGAATGCAAAGCCCTCCAAAACTTCATAGTCATAAACCACAAAGGTCAAGTATCTGGCTGTCATATTCAGGAGCCAATAGGATCAATACATGAGTTGCCAAAAATATGGAACAGTTCAAAACTCGATAATTTACGTAGAAAATATCAGAAATGTAGTAAATGTACATATCTATGTTATATCTTTTATTCACTTCACGGAAACATACATGGAAATCTCCAAATAATAAAAGAACACTGGAAAAACGTAAAACTATTTATGAAATTGTTTGATCAATAGGCCAGAGTGTTAACTTTCAGTTAAATCTAAAGAGGGTTGGAATCTCTTAATATTCGTGAGAGATAACCTGTTTTTGTATAGCGCTGCTGAGAAACATGCTTGCGATAAGTAGGTGAGTTAAGTAAATTTGCATGGTCTATTGCAAATAATGATAGAAGGTGCTGCATTCCCGGTAATGTGGTAAGATTTATACGTTGATGCTCCTAAAATACGTACTTAGGAGGAGGAAAAATGAAAACTGCCTTTGCACAGATGCTATGTCTCACGCTATTTTTAGCGTTAATTGCTGGGTCAGCCGTATTTACAGAGCCAGCCTATGCTCAGGTTTATCGTAAGAAGACTTATGGTTATGTTATTGTTTCGCCTAATCCTGTTGGTGTTAATCAGGATGTGCTTCTAATTTTCGGTTTAACTGACTACCTTTATCGTTGGCCTGACGGCTTCGAGGGCATAACCATCACCGTGGAAAGGCCTGACGGTAAAACTGAGACGCTTGGCCCATTTAAGACGGACTCTACAGGCGCCACTGGAACCGTCTACAAGCCAACCATGGTTGGCACATACTACTTCCAACTCCACTTCCCAGGACAAAACTACACATGGCCAGCCACACCGCTCTTCGACCCAACCTTCCGCGCAGGAACAACAACCTACTTCCAACCATGCACAAGCGAAAAATTCTCACTAACAGTACAAGAACAACCCCTACCAACCCACCCAGGATTCCCACCACCACAAGAATACTGGACCCGCCCAATAGACTCACAAATAAGAGAATGGACATACATAGCAGGAAACTGGCTTGGCCCGCCTCCAAGAAATCTTTACGCACCATATAATCAAGGGCCAGAAACACCACACATACTATGGGCTAAACACTATCTAGGAGTTGGTGGGGCCCTTGGCGGCGGTCTTGCCGGAGGCGCATATGAATATACTAGTGGTATAGATGAGCATGGGTTTGAGACGGGCGATGCGTATGAGGGTTTGTTTGGCAGAGGTTACCCTGTATTTAGTAGGTCAGTTATAATAGGGGGCGTCCTCTACTTCAACCGTTACAAGGTTGGTGGAGGTACAAGGGTAGATCATGAGGTTGTGGCTGTAGATATTCGCACTGGTGAAGAAATATGGGCTAGAAACTGGAATAGGACAATGCTCGCATATGGTCAAATGTTCTATTGGGACAGTTTTAATTATCACGCTGTATTTCCATATCTGATAGCTACTAGAACAGTGGGCACAGCTACGTATTGGGACTTTTATGATGCTTCAACTGGTCGATGGGTTTTCAGCTACAGTAACGTGCCAAGTGGTGTTATGCATTATGGGCCTAAGGGTGAGATAATTATTTACACCTTTGACCTTTTGAGGGGATGGGTAACTAAATGGAATAGTACGCATGTGGTTACGCAGAGAAAAATACAAACTTATGGTCCAACTGGAATGTTCCATGGCAGCTGGATTGACAACTATTATCAGGGTATGACGCTTGATGCAAGACTTGGTATAATGTGGAATAAGACAATACCCCGCGGCTTATCTGGAAGCGTGTGGGCAGTATACCCTGATGATATCGCTCTAGGCGCTCAGCTATGGGGTTCATGGATGGTCCAAGGCGACACGCCATGCATCCTATGGGCTATAGACCTGCGCCCTGGAAGAGAGGGACAACTTCTCTATAATGTTACATGGCAGAAGCCATTGGGGGACACTGCTGTCTCAACGGTCGCCTCTTGTAACAAAGAAAGGATATTCGTGTTAAGGGTGAAGGAAACGAGACAACTTTATGGATTCAACATGGACACGGGAAGACAGATATGGGGTCCCTCGGAACCTTTAGATTGGCGAAGCGTCTATGGCGTCAGCGGGGTAATAGTTTATGGCAAACTGTTGACGGCTGTGAAATTCGCCGGACAGGTTAACTGTTACGACGTGAAGACAGGAAAGTTGCTGTGGTCTTACGAGTTAAAGGACGCATTTGCAGGAAGCGAGATGTGGCAAAAGGAATTTGCCGGAGACATGTGGACGGCGGTTATACTATTTGTAACCGATGGGAAAGCCTACATAGGCGTAAGTGAACACTCTCCTAACAATCCACTGCCACGCGGTGCACCATTCGCATGCATAGACGTAAACACAGGAGAAGAGATATTCAGAGTTGATGGGCTTCTAAGACAAACCGACTGGGGTGGACCAGCAATAATAGGCGATAGTATAATAGTAAGCATGGACACTTATGATCAACGTATTTACGCTATCGGTAAAGGCCCAACACAAACAACCGTCGAAGCTCCAAGTATAGGTGTTTCCGTAGGTCAGGCGATAGTTGTTAGGGGCAAGGTTATAGACATCTCTCCAGGCACGAAAGATTACAGAATTGCTTTACGCTTCCCAGATGGTGTACCTGCCGTTGCTGATGAATGTATGGGCGAATGGATGCTGTACGTATACAAGCAATTCCCAAGACCAGCTAATGTAAAAGGCGTCTGGGTTAAGCTTGACGCCGTAAACGTCTACACAGGCGAATACATAGACATAGGCGGGGCATTCACCGATGAAACAGGCTTCTTTACTGCATCATGGCAGCCGCCAAAAGAAGGCTTATGGAAGATAATTGCCTCATTCCCAGGCTCCAAGAGCTACTGGCCATCATGCGCCCACACATCAATAGTGGTGACTGCTCCGACGCCTGCTCCTACGCCTGCAACGCCTGAAGAAGTTCAAACAGTGAAATCTTCAATAGACGCCATAACACCCCTAATAAACGCCCTACTCATACTAGTAATCATAGCCATAATCACAAGCATATACAGCATATACGACCACCGAAAACTCAAAAAATAAAAACCTCCTCCTTTCTCT